>JAUXDF010000059.1 GCA_030618505.1 Spongiibacteraceae bacterium
TAATACCTGCTCTTCAATCACACTACCCAGAATGGGCTGATAGAGGTCGCCTGGACCCTGCGGTGGCTTCCAGGGCACGATATAGAGAACCTTGGGCTGCTCATGACTGGCCGTAATAGTACTCTCAATACTCAGCACTTCCTGCTCAGCGTAAGCTGTGACGGAAAGACAGATTAGAAAAAACAGACTGATTACCCTCACCCTGCGGCCTCCTGTTTAGCGATTCGACGCTGCAAGTCCTTTATCCAACCATTGACACGTCGATCCGGTTCCTGCTGAAAACTCTGGTAACGTTGATACTGTTGCAAAGCACTTTTTAGCTCACCCATATAAAGTTCATAAAGCATACCAAGATTCAAATAGATATCCAGATAACCCGGCCAAACGGCCAAAGCCTGCTGATAATAATTCTCAGCCAGTTCAAATTGCCCCAGTTCGCGATACATCACCGCCAACTGATTATAGGCTTCCACGTTATTAGAGTTACGTTCTATTGCCTGCTTAAAGCGCTGCTCCGCCGCCGTATAATGCTTTCGGTTTTTTGCAATGAGACCCAGATTAAGAAAAGGGCCAGACAAATGGGGATAATCTTCGGTAAGTTTAAACAGATACTTTTCCGCTTCATCATAATGCTGTTCGCCCATCGCGGCAGTGGCGCTCGCAAATAGCGTCAGTCCCGCCTGATCAATCTTGGGCTGATTGCTCAAATAAGGGTTTGAGGGAATATCAATAAACGGCTTTTGCTCCGCCTGTTTGTTTTTTTCATCTTGCTCCGGGGTTGATTTTATTTCACTCTCTGCAGATGGCATTTGCTCCTGATCTTGACCGGCTGTATCGCCAAGATAAGCACAGGCACTTAGCCCAGAAAACATCACTAACAGGCAGCTGCAACGAATTAAAGATAAATAACAGTGCTTAATATATCGAGTCACTAAACACCACCTTCTTCTCAGATTTTTTATATCGACCGGGCGACAGTACACTTAATGACTCAAAACTCTGTTTCACCCATTTATCATAGGTGCCCTGCCAGCTTCTCTGGCTATTGGCTTCATGAATAGCAATGGATTTATCCTCAAAGGGATAGGCTTGTTCTTCCAACAATATTTCGTACTGCTCAAGCTCCAGTTCATTTAAACCCTTAGGCCTGTCGGAATCGATCAGATCACGGCTTAGCTGTGCGTAAATCTCACCAAGATAATAGATCGCTTTGGTGGCAAATTCTTCTACGCCGTAATCGGCGGTTTGCTGATAGCGCTTGATCGCGACTTTTAAAGCCTTCTTCTTTTTCCTCAAACTACGCTTTAAAGGCAAACTTAGCTTGATGCTGTTAAAAGCCCAGCGCGCATCCTCGGCAAAAACGCTAGATGCCTTGGCCGCCAGATAACGAGAACGTTCGGTTCGCTGTTGACCGGCATTGGCATCTGCATTAATAATTTTCTTTAACCAGTAGCGTTGCTTTTCCTGCTCCCGGGTTTGCACATAAAACTCGCTCATTTTATAGCGTGCTTCAATGGCTTCATCAAAGGGTTGCGGGTAGGTGTGAGCATAGCTTCGATAGCTGTCTATGGCTTTTTTAGTGTCACCCGCTTTATCGAAGAGCTCAGCATAAAGATAATGCGCCTGCCGTTTGGCTTCCACATCTTCACTAGCACTTGAAATCGCTAAAAGTTCCGCAGCCGCAAGCGCCCATTGGCCTGTAGCCTGATAGGCAAAAGCCATTCTGGCAGGCATATCGCTGGCAAAACGGTGGTCTGGATAACGCTGTCGAAAGTCATCCATTACTCGAATTGCTTTTGGCCACTGTTCCATCGCAATTAGATGCGTGGCAGCATCGTACTCGGCGTTAATGCGAATAGGAGAATTGGGTGCAAGGGTACCAACACGCAAAAAGTGCTCAACTGCTGCCGCTTTATCACCTGCGGCCAAGCTCTGCTCGCCTTGCCGATAAACGCTCGCAGCCATCTTCTCAGTGGTCGCCTTTCGTTCCAGGTGTTTTGCATCCATCAAAGCTAATGAATGTCTATAAGCGCTTTCCGCTTGCTGGTATTGCTGCAAATCAAAATTACTGTGGCCGATCACCAGCCAGGCGGTAACCTGCAAAGAAACTCCGGCAATGGGCTGCCAGTCAGTCACTCGATAGGCGGCAAACAGTGCAGACTCATAATCACCGATACGAAATAACTCTTCGGCAGCATTCGTCAAGACCTCCACTGCACGTGGGTCACTGAAATAACGCGAGGCGTAACGCAATTGGCTATCTACTTTTTGACGGCGCCACTCTACCTTCAGAGCCTCCAGAACATCATCCCTGTCAGATATACTTTCATATTGTCGCTGGTAAGCCAATATTGCAGCGTAGCCGGCATCGGCGCCCTGCGGATGCTCCTCATACTCGTAAGCCACTTTTTCATAGGCACTAATCGCCAGCGGATAATCATGGCTCTCGAATAAACTCTCGGCCATCAAAAAACGGAGCTCGGCGGTTTTTATATCTTGTGGAAAAGTAGCAATAAACTCGCGATACCAAAGTGAGGCAATTTTATATCGCTGCCACACCGAATGCTGATCACGTTGTGTTGGCCTACGTTTTTTAGCCAGCCGCTTTTTACTGACTTGGGCCTTGGAATGATAATACTGTGACAATTCCAGCAGATATTCTCTAAGATGGGGTTTAAGCTGCCATTTTGTATCAAGATCCGCAACAGCCCAGTATTGGCTGTAAATGCCGTAGGTTTTTACATAGCGTTCTTTCTCGGGTAACAACTTGCTGTTAAAACCACCGTCTCGATAAGCAATAATCATTTTGACATGAAACTGCGGCGCCCAGCGGGAATTGGGGTAGCGTTCGATATACTTGCGATAGGATCTGGCGGTATCACCATAACGCTCCTGGGTGATCAGCAACTGAGCGAGTTGATCATAAAGAATATGTTCGTAGGGCCTGGGACCCTCTTGTGCATATAGACTGGCAATAGAGTCGCCGCCTTTGAGATAAGAAAACACCAGGCTCATGATCCGAATCGTATCGTTAACCAGACTGGACTGACTGCCCGCAAGACCAGACAGCTCAACACTGCCATCCATATTTTGATCCAGTACTTTGGTAAAACTATTCAAAGCGGCGGGATACTGGTTTCTCTTAAACAGCGACCAGCCATGCATATAATAGGCGTTTTGGAAAAAGGCCGAATCACTGCCAAAGTCAATAACACGTTTATAGGACGACCCCGCTGCTTGATAATCCTTTCTGGAAAAATAGATTTCACCACGTCTAAAATGTGCTTCAGGGACATGTTCCGACCGCGGGAAACGCTTAACCAAAGTATCAAGGGTTTGTAAGCTAAGTTCGGTTTTCGCCGACAATTCATAGGCCTTGGCAAGTTGATATAGCAGCTGATCATTACTTTCTTTATCAGGATATTGTTTTAACAAGGTCACGTAGTTGCCAATCGCCAGCTCATAATAATTATCAGGTAATTCACCATCACTGCCCACCTGCCCTTCTGCCTGCTGTCGTTCACTTATCATCATTTCCAGACCGGCCATACGGTATTTCACCATCGCCTGCATATCAGGGTCGTCGGTCACTTTCAGTAAAGCGCGGTAATTTTCCAGCGCTTGTTCAGGGGAAGGGATAAAGACCTCTTCACCGACAGAAGACTCGCCTGATACCGCATCAGCGGATGGCGAAGCAGATTGCGGTCGATAAAAATTTACCGCAGGCTGAAGGTCAGCCAATGTCGCCTCTCGCTGTGCTTCTTCCGTATTTAAAGTCGCGCAGGCGGAAAGGAACACAAGCTGCGCCAATAATAACAGTAACAAAGCGGGCTTAGGCAATACCACTTAGAGCCCCTTTCCCTGTTCTTGTGTTTGCTGTTGAAGTTGGGACTGAGCTTGGGGCTGAACTTGCTGCCCTTGCTGTAAGTAGTCATCATATATGCGAGCAATTGCCAAACGTGATTGGGCCAGGTATTGCCTCACTTTTAGGCGCTGGGTTTTGAGTTCAGCAAGTAACAACATGCGCATTGCCTGATTAGCTTGATCAAGCGCTTGGTCAATCGGTTTAAGCTGTTCTTCCACTCGCAGCTGTTGCGTGTCCACCCGGATGCTCAGTGTACTTAGCTCATCCGATGCAGCCATCAATGCCTGTAAACGCAGCAGCTGATTTTGATGCGCCTCGATAGCATCATCCAGCCCATTCAATTCACTTTTTGCTTGCCATAACCGGGCTGGAAACTGCTCGGATAGCTGCCAGAACAACAAACCTTGCATACGCTCTAATTTTTTCTGGTACTGCCTGCGCTCGACCTGATCTGATACAGATTTTGTATTCCTGCTTGCCTGATCGATAATGCGCAAAAATTCTTTGTCGCTACCATCGGCGAAGACCAGCGGATCATTTTTCTGCTCTGCCTGTTGTATTTGTTTGGCAAGTAAATCCCGGGCAGGAAAAATATCTTTCAGTAAATCCTCAATAGGCTGCTGCTGAATCTCAAGAATGCTTTGTTCCCGTGCTGCCTGACGGGTAGCCAACATCTCACGATAAGCCGTGGTCTTTTGCTGCCAGGCCAAGAGGTTATTGCGTAGAACGTGCAAGTCACGCAGATCCTTCAGGCTGCTTTGAAACTGATAGTTTGCCAACATATGCAATAAATAGGGGCTTTTGGGTTTCACCTTCATCTCCCCGCCCCTTGCTAACCAGTCCTCGCCAAGATCTTGCTGCAACCAGCGCTCAAGCATATCCTGCTCTTGCACCTGATTTCCCATTTCATCCAGCTTGATCAACAGTTCTTCATAATGTAAGGCCGCAGCATTAAACGCTTTAAGAGCGTATTGGGTATCGCCCATTTTTTCATAGAGATGAGGGATAGCCACAAAAGTCTCCTGCACTATTGGGCCAAGCATGGGTTTTTGTGACAGCGTATTCCAGGCTTGAATGGCCAAGGCATAATCCTTGTTATTGGATGCTGACCAACCATACCCCAGTAGCGCCTGCTCCGCCCAGGGACCTTCGAGTCTGACAGACTGAAACGCTTGATAAGCCACAGTGTAGTTTTCCTGAGACAGCGCGATGTAGCCGGTTGCCAGTTTTATTCTATCCAATAAAGCCTTGTTTTCTTCGCTGTTAGCCGGAAGGTCTGCAGCTTGATCAAGGCTGCTCATGGCATCAACAATATTACCCTGCTGGCGTTCAATCATAGCGCGGTTGAAAAGGGTATAACTGCGTAATGTTTTTCCCTTCATCTGATCCAATGCAGCATTGATCACCGCACTATCACCACCGCTGAGCAAGACCTGCAGGTAATGAAACTCATCAACAAACCCGTCAGGCAGTTGCTCGCCAATCTTTTCAAGATAGCTACGCGCCTGACCATCAGCTTGGCGTTGATACAATAATTTGGCCAAATAAAACCAAACCTGGTTACGAACCGTCGGATCAACATCCTCCTTAAGCAAATGATCAAATATACGAATTGCCCGTTTATCCATGCCATAGGACAAGCTCATACCGCCGACTAAGAGCTCGGAATTTTCCGCATGGGCGCTCAAACCACCCTGCTCTTTGGCAACCGCAAGTTCAGTTAAGGCAGAAAAGAAATGATCCTGATAATAGTGGTATAAAGCCACACCGTAATGCAGATCTTTTACATCAGTGTTTTTTTCATTGGCAACTTTTTCATTGGCAACTACAGCGGCACTGAGCAAGGCACATAAAAACAGTACAGCAGACTGCCTACCGCACTGGCGCAGCAAATAACAAACAATTCCCTTCTGCTTACTTCGTATCAACTGCAAGTACACTCACTAGTCCCATTCGACAATCGAAAAATCAGCTTGATAATCTGCCGTTGAATCTACGATTTTTATTTCCAACATTTTCCCATCGGTGGTCTTTTGAAATTTTCGAGTGCTAGCACGGCGAAAATCCCTGCCATCTTTACTTCTGCCGGTGAAAAAGGCGCTAATCTCATGTTCCCCGGTGCGCAGATTGCCCAGATACAAACGCTGTACGCCCCCACGATGCAAGGCATCCAGCTGACGTTCGGTATACAGGTAATGAGTCACTGTCTGGCCATCAATTTTCAACTCCACCGCATCCAGGGCAAAAAATACGCCTGTGTCGACAGAGAGAAAAACCGCCACTTGCGTGGTTGCCGGGAACAACAAATCTTCTTCAAGAATAAACAGGTCTCGGTTGAGTTCGAGCACTTGCTCTTTTAGTGCCTGTACTTGTTCGCTTAAACTCTGTTCTTTATCAGGTTGCTGGGCGAAAGCAAAGCTACTAAGCAGGCTTAGTATCAAACCAGAAAGAACACCTATAATTTTCGTTTTCATCATCACTCTATTACCTGCCTCAGCAGAATGTAGGGTGCGGCTCCCGCACCGTGAAACACATCGTTGGTGCGGGGGCCGCACAACAACTAACAATCAAAACCAAAAGGAGACAAACAGCCTGGTTACCGTGGCAGAAAAACCATACAAAGGTTCTTCGCCTGCGGCATAACCACCCTTCTCACCTTTAACAACATCCCTGAAGTTTTTATAATCAAAACTCATTCGATCTATTTGTAGATTAACTGTGCCACGGTCGACAAAACTAACCTTTCCCATATCCAAAGCATAGCTGACACCTACGCCAAACGTATCCGAAGTATAATCGCTCAGTTCTTTATCTCTGGCCCTAAAACGTGTTTCTTCCGAGCGCTCAAAAAGATCGCTGTAAAACTCCGCCTCAGTCTGTTTATAGCGTCGGTACTTAACATCAATAATCCAGCGATCTTTGAATGGATGGGTATAACCCAGCTCGAAGTTCTGCGCCGACACATCCCAGGAGTCAGAAAACTTTCTAAATTCGACATGCACCGCCGCACGATATGGCAGGTAATAACGCATTTTTATCGCTGTCGCATTGCTGGTGCGTGTGCCGGGATAGAGTTCCGGCTCGTAGGTATAAGATCCGCTATCACGATAACGCACACTGCGATAGGGATTGTTCAGGTAGCCTTCATCGGTGATGGTTTCCCAGGCGATATTGGCGATCATGTTCTTAGTCAAAATCTGAGAAATACTCAGGCGATAGTGCTGACGATCAGCCTCTTCTTCAAAGCTGGCGTCCTCTGAGTTACCGACGGTATCCTCGCCCTTGGAATAACCCATGGACAAGGTGGTTAAATCACCAAAAAAATCCTGACTGATATCAAAACTGAAAAATCTGGCATCAAAGTCATTTTCCGTACTGTTAGTAACCGAGGCACTGATAATAGTTTTATCGTGGAGGTAATCGGCTGCCAGAGTTTTTTCCGTTCTCTCTTCGGTGTAAGGACTGGCGGTTGCCATCACATCTATGGACGCACTACTGATGCTATCCACATAATAATTAGCGCTAAGTGAAAAGCTCTCGCCAATGGATTTTCGAAGCAGAATGGAAGGCCCATCCACCTCAACACCGCCACCATCATAGCGGTGGTACATCACATCAGCTCTATCTTCAGGTAGCACAGCGGAAAGCACACTGCCAGCAAGCAGCGCACTGAGAATACCCAGTACAAGTGCAAAGCGTTTAGTTACAACCGCAGCCACCGCCACCTCCGCCTTCTGCGCCTCTAGCCGCCTCGCGTGCCTGATAGACATGATGCATATACGTTGCTGATACCGGATCACGACTAAAACTCATAATAGGATCCGCAATATTCTGACGCTGATAGGGTTTTACCCAGGGTTTTAGGCTGTATGAGCTGCAAGCGCTACACAGCAGTATTGTAAATAAAAGCAATATCCGCATCACTAGCGCTCCTTGATCAATGCTTTTATTTGCTGCTCATAGGTAAGCTCGTAGCCAGATTTAAAACCACGATGTAAATGACGCACCTTGCCATTACGGTCTATCAATACTGTGGTAGGCATGGCATCTATGCCATACAGTTCACTGACGCTGTTTTTGCTATCGAGCAGGATAGGAAAGTTAACCGGAATATCAACAAGAACCTTCTCAGCAAGCTTGGGGTCTTCATCAATATTGACACCGAGCAGATTAAAACCCAGCTTATGATATTTATTATACAAATCATTCAGCAAGGGCATTTCCTTGCGACAGGGACCACACCAGGAAGCCCAGAAATTAACCATCACCACCTGCCCTCGTTGTTCACTGAGGCGGATGTTTTTTCCGGCATTACTTTTTAGAGTAAAGTCAGCAGCGACACTGTCGGTCTCCAGTGAATAAGCGGGCTTAACCAACAGGCAGGCAAGCATTAGCAAACAGCCAAACATTGTATTATTTTGTATTTTCTTCATTCTCATTCCCTCTCAAGGGCAGTTCTATTAATTGTGAATCCGTCGTCTTGATCACTGTATCTTGCGATTTCTATACCTGGTTTTTTATATCGGCTAGAAGAAAAAACTTACACCACCGTGCAAGGCCAGGTTATGTGCGGTCTTTTCTTCACCAAATACATCAATATCAAAAATATGATCCTTTACATCCAGATGGATCGCCATCCAGTCATTTATCAGCAAACGATAACCCACTCCCAGACTGATGGTAAAACGCTCATCGCCGGCAAAGTCGGTACTGCCAATACCTCCAATCAGATACAACGCACTATTAAATGCCCAACGATCGTAGAAAAAAGCTTCACCTGGAAGAATATTGTAGCCAAGTGAAACATTATAAAAGCTCAGCTCACGCTCATCGTCCGTCAGCAGGTTTACAAATTCATCCACCACCTCAATACTGCTTTTTGAAGTAGTGCTTTGAGCATAGGAAAACTCGGTAAAAAAATCTTCGTTAATATGATAGGCGAGACTCAGCCCAAACAGGTCATTGACGCCGAAATCTTCAGTGCTGAGCGCTCCGTAGTAAATACCAATTTCAAAATCTTCACTATTAATATCATCCTCGGTCACGGTTCTTCGCTCTATCTCAGGTTCAATGACCTGCTCGGGATCCTCAGCAGTGACACTTTGAGAGCCCAGCAGCAAAAGGGATGCGAAAAAAATTATAAAAATAGACTGAATCCGGCTTTCCATTCTTCTAACTCTTGGTTGTTATCTTTATCCGTTAATACAATATGGTTACGGTATTCCATTCTAAAAAAGAAACGCCGCGTTAAATAAACGCGTAGCCCGAGACCTACATTAACGCTGTCTTCTTTACGGTTTTCTGTTTCCACCAAACTGGATTTTGGCTTGATTTTAATTCTGCCAGTGCCAATGGAAAAATACGGTGTTGCCCGCCACTGGGGAAAAGCATAGTGAACCATGCCAAGGTTGTATAATTGCAATTCAGACTCATCGCCCAGCACCTGGGTGGTGGTCACTTCAAATGACAGGTTTTCAGTAAAAGCATAACCTGCGTACAGAGAAATTAGCGAGGCGCCGCCAAAATCACCACCAAAAAGCCCAGCCTCCCAGTGGCTAGCGGCAATATCTTTTAACAAGGGTGTCGCAAAATCTATTTGCTCGCCTTCGGGTGTCAAGGTTTGCGCCAACTGCGCCCTTGATACCCAGCCTTCTTTGGCATTGCTTAGCTTCACTTTAAACCAATCAGTTTTACTTTTGAGAATAGCAATTTTAGCGCCGCGTTCTGCAACATAATAAACAGGATAACCACGTCCTGGGCCAGTGCGTAATTCAATATAGGGATCAGCTACCGTGACTGTATCAAGCACTTCAGACAGTACTGTTCTGGCATTTAACATAAGCACCGCCAGCACAAGAAAGACGACAGGCCTTGCTATCATCTATTGTCGCACCAATATCTGTCAGGCGAATAATTGTCCGGCGAATAAATAGGCACTAAAATCAAATCCTTATCATTGTTTGTTGGCTTATCAGTCTAGATCACATTAGCCACTGTGACCATTTTCTCGCTGGTGATTATTCCGCGCTAATATCAAAGGGGTTGTTGTAATACTGGGCGCCTATATCAAGCCATTCCGATAATAACTTCAGCTCCCCGGCGCTGAGCATGCTTCGGTGATCAACAGTACCCGCTGCACCTGGACCATTAACAAAAACAGTAAAAAATCGTGGACTGGCAACTGCACCGTTGGCTGACATCGGCGAGCCAACGGCAAAGGTGCGGACTACAAACTCTGTACACTCACCGGTCAACTCATCTCTGATTTCCAATCCGGTATCTGGATCTGTTTGGCATAAAGACATGCCGGTCAAGGGGTCAATCACCAGCTCCTCGCGGTCAAGCAATGCGCCATCAATAATAATCTGCTCGTTGTCGGTATTTAAAAGATCCTGATAGGAGGCATTATCATCCACCGGATCATCGCTCAGATTTAACTGGGCATCCGCCACCTTTAAATTATCATTCTCGTCACGAATACCGTGACAACGAATACAAGTATTGTCCGCAAGCACAACATCCATATCATCAAGCAACACCCTTTCCTTTCTCCAGAGAGGGAGAATATGCTGCTCATAGTTAATCACAATACGGCAGCTGGCATTCCAACTATCCATACAGGCATCAGTGGCAGGTGATGGCAGTGGATTATCCGGGTTATTAGGGTCGATATAGTCTGTATACTGAATATCAATATCACTACTGTGATCACTGCTCCAGCGCTCTTCAAAATACAGATTGACGCTAAGTCCTGGCAAGTCGATATTGCTATCTTCCTCTTGAGCATCTGCCTGCAGCCGCCAGTAGGTTTCTGCCATGGTTTCACCAGCGAAGGGAATTATATTTTCATCACTGCCAGCAAATGCACTGCCACCAGCGGCGCCTGCATAAGCACTTTCGGGTTGAGAATCGAGTCGCCCATGGGGTACGCTGCTATTGGAATCATGGCAACCCACACAGCGCATTTCCTCACCCCCTTGTAATTGCAACCAGTTAACATGCCGCGCACCGCTAACCCGCTGCCCCTGGGCATCCAGCAAATCAAAGGTAAAGGCTACATTGGCTGGCACTCTGATTTTAACTGAGCCATCGGGCTCCAAGGGCGCATAACCGAGTATCTCTCGCATCGGCCGGTTTGCGTTAAAGGGAATATTACCGAAATCAACCAGATCGCGATCAGGTCGTGAAACCGCTTTGACAATGCGAATAAAGCGGGCACGTCGCTGCGACACCGGGGTCAGTGAAGGATTAGACTCTGTAGCAATATCGGGAAGGAAAAAATCTTCGCCGTCGACATCATAATTCGTGTGAATATTAAGGATACCAACACCCTGTTGGGCTAGCTCAAAGTCCAGCTCTTCACTGTCTGACTGCTGTGGAATATCGTGCGCTTCCAGAGCAAGCAGTTCTGAGTAGATTACATCAAGTTGGGCAGCAAGTATGGGACGCTGGGTATCGTCTCGGGGATCGAACATCCAGAGCCCATAACGCGGTGTTGCCTCTACCGCCTGAGGGTTGTTTTCAAGCGTCTCATTACAAATCTGGTATTCATAGTCCTGCTCAGGGGCTTGGCCACTAGCGATCAGTTCCAAGTCAATCCCGCTCTCATCAAGCAACCACATGCGGCACTGACTCCAGGCCACCAACATGCGGCCCGTCCCATCATCAAGCGGATAGACGGCGCTGTAACGACCTCCAGGCGAGTCTTCATCATCGGTACGGACGCTCTCAAATAACAGCTGCTGTCCATCACCAACAAGCAGCTCATCTCCATCCATAACACTCTCATCGCTGCCTGCTGTCAAAATATTTTGCCAAATTGGCTGATCATGCTCGGAAAAATTTTCTATGTCGATACGGGCAAAATTTCCTCCCCACTTGCTATTATTAAAGGACTGCAGGCGCACCAGAATCTGTCCATCGGGAAGCATCTGAGGCTTTGAAAATTGCACCTCCTCGTCAGCATCACTGCCGGTATTATGGCTGCC
>JAUXDF010000025.1 GCA_030618505.1 Spongiibacteraceae bacterium
ACAGTCGCTACCCGATTACATGATCCCCGGCGTTATTATGGTGATCGATAAAATCCCGCTGAGCGCTAATGGCAAGGCCAATCGCAAGGCACTGCCGGAACCTGACACCCAGGCCTTTAGCGATGCGCCCTATGTGGCGCCACGCAATTTAACCGAACAACGACTAGCGGAGATTTGGACAGAGGCACTACAGCTGGAAAAGGTTGGTGTCCACGATAACTTTTTTGAAATTGGCGGACAATCGCTGCTAGCAACCCAGGTAGTCGCCAGGATTCGCGAAGCCTTTGATATTGAACTGCCACTGCGCGCACTCTTTGATGGCGGCAATATTGAAGCGCTAGCCGATTACTTAAATGCTGGCGAAGACCTTGAACACCATCATCAGAATGTCCCTGACATTCAAATTATGGATCGAAGTCAGGCTATCCCAATGTCCTTTGCCCAGGAGCGGCTGTGGATAGTGGATCAACTAGCGCCAGGCAATGCGGCCTACAACATCCCTGCGGCAATGATGCTAAAAGGAGCGCTGAATACTGATGTACTCAGCCGTGTTTTCAGCGAAATAGTCCAGCGTCACGAATCACTGCGTACCGTTTTTTCCACCGATAAAAGTGGCAATGGTATCCAGCTAATCAAAGATGCTGATTGTTTCTCACTAGAAATTGAACACGCACCCGCGCAGGATGAATCCAGCGCACTCACCGAAACAATAACAACACTGATTGATAATAACGCCACCACACCTTTTGATCTTGCCGAGGGCCCACTGTTTCGCGCCAGAGTTATTACTCTGGCAGAAGATCAGCATCTACTGCTCATCAACATGCACCATAGTATCTCCGATGCCTGGTCAAATGCGGTATTGCAGAAAGAACTAGTGGCACTTTATGAAGCCTTTGTTGACAACAAGCCCTCCCCGCTCGATGAGATGGCACTGCAGTATGCCGATTTCGCCCATTGGCAACGTCAGTGGCTGAGCGGTGATGTGCTTGAGCGTCATATGAATTTCTGGCTGGAAACGCTGGCCGGTGCGCCGCCTATTCTGCAACTACCCTATGACCGACCGCGCCCGCAGCAACAAACTTTCAACGGCGGAAAACATTTATTTAAACTGGCTCCCGACTTACTAAAAAATGCCCAACAATTTAGCAAACAACAAGGCATTACACTCTACACCACTCTGCTAAGCGCTTATGCCTTGTTATTATCCCGCTATGCCAACCAGCAAGACGTCTGCATTGGCACGCCGGTAGCCGGGCGCAACCAGGGCGCCACTGAAAGCCTGATCGGCTATTTTATTAACACCGTGGTGCTGCGCAATAAACTTTCGGGCAACCCCAGCACCCTGGAATTAATCGAGCGGGTAAACGATAGCGCCCTGGCCGCTTTTGCTCACCAGGACATCCCCATTGAGAAAGTACTTGATGCCCTTAATCTTGAACGTAACATCAGTTATCCGCCGGTAGCCCAGGTCGGTTTTTCATTTTTAAATGAACAACTCACCGGCATGACAAAAAGTTTGGGCAGTATGGCGGTTGAATTTTTCGAACCTGATACGGTTATTGCAAAATATGACATGACGCTGATTATGCTTGAGGAAGAAAACTCCCTGAGCGGTAGCATAGAATACAATACCGATCTGTTTGACGAAGCCAGCATTGCAACGATGGCAACACATTTCCAGCGCCTGCTAACAGCCATCATTGCAGACACTGATCGCCCGATTGATACCATTGAGCTTCTCTGCGGCGATGAACTCTATCAAGCCGTAGGCGTATCGACACAAGAATATCAACAAATCCTACCGTTGACACCGATACAGCGAGACCTTTACCTCAACGCCCAAATCATGCCCGAGACGCTATCTAATAACCTAGCCTACACCTACCCAATCCCCTTTGCTGTGGATAAGGATCTCTGGCAGCAAGCCAATCAATACATCAGCGATCAGCAGCAAATTCTGCACACCGATATTCTCGCCAGCCGCCTCCCCCAAGGTGATATCGCCTATCAATGTGTTGCTAAACAACGCAAAATAGAGCTTGAATATAAGGACTGGAGCGCGGAACAACTCGATAGTGAGACACTAGAGCAACGCTACCACGACATCATCTATCAGCCCTTCGACTTCAACAAACCCGGTTCACTGATCAGTTATCACCTGATTAAACTAAAAGATAATCAGTATATGGCAATTATGCGTGGCAACCACTGCATAACCGATGGCATTGCCCATGTTTCTCACGCCAAACTGCTTACCCAAACCTATAACGCCTTAGCCGAAGGGAAAAACATTAACGACTTACCGCCTTTAGAGGACAACTGGCAATCTTACCTTAACAACAACCGCCTTCTGATGGATACTGCTGAGCAACAGAGCTTCTGGCATGAGAAACTTGCCAATTGCGATGCGTTGGACTTCCCGGTACCAGCAACACAGCCTGAGGCAACGCAGCCAGAAACAACACAAAGCAACCGCTCTGTGACGCTTGAGCCTCAACACTGGCAGCACATTAAAAAATTCACTCGCAAGCATCGCATCACCGCCGCACTTTATTTTAAGTGCCTCTACGGTGTACTGATAAAAGCCTACTGCAGAGCTGAAACAGACTTTAATATCACAGAATTCACCACCGGGCGCAGCAAGCAAACAGCCAGCGCCTTAGGCTGTCATTTTCAGCAGCGCCCTTTTGTATTCAGTCGCGAGGCACTGGCAGGTAAAAACTCTGTTGATGACCTGTTTATCTATGCGAAAGCCTTCCAGCGTAGCACAAAAGGCAAACAGCATATCTCACCGATGATACAGCGCCGGCTAGCTCCTCAGGGGCGCTTAGCCTTTATGTTTAATTACTACCATTTTTACCCCAAGGCGGACATTCTGTGTGGCCACTCTGTTTTGGGCCAGGATCACCCACCCTATGTCGAGAATGCCATACAGCTGGTTGTTAAAGAGCTCGACGATACTGTTCAAATTGACCTTCACTATCAACCTCATTGTTTCGATGATATCGAACTGCTTCAGCGCATAGTGCACATTAGCCAGCAAGTACTTGACGGCACTCGCACCCTGGGTGAATTGAGTTTTATTAGTGAGCGGGAATACCAACAACAAACCGTTGAGCTGAACCGCACCTCGGTCGAGCTTCCACCTATTTCGTCAATACAGTCATTGATCGAAACTCAGGTCGAAAGCACCCCCGATAACATCGCCGTTATCAGTGACAATATTCAGTTAAGTTACAGTGAACTCAACCAACGCGCTAACCGTCTTGCACACTACATGCATCACTTGGGTGTCGGTGCCGATACTCGAGTGGGCATCTGCATGCACCGTTGTAGCGACTTTATGGTGGCTGCACTAGCGGTCATTAAAGCCGGTGGTGCCTATGTGCCGATGGATGCCAGCTACCCGAAAGACCGGCTGGCATATATGCTGGAAGATGCCGATGTGCCAGTATTGTTAACACAAGCAGAGTTTGAAGAATCTTTACCTGACTACCAAGGCACAATCCTATGTCTTGACGACCAGCAGCGTAACTACTGGAACGAGATCAATAAGCAGCCTGCCAGCAACCCCAGCAATACAACTGAAACCGGCGACCTGCTTTACGTTATATACACCTCCGGCTCCACCGGCCAACCAAAGGGCGCCGGCGTTGTTCACCGCGGCGAAATCAACTTGCTACAATGGTATACCCGCGAGTTTGATTTTGATGACAAGACCCGCAATCTAATTATCAGCGCCGTTGGTTTTGATCTTACTCAGAAAAATCTCTGGGCACCGCTGATCAGCGGTGGCGCAGTGGTACTCCCCAGGCTGGAACACTACGACAGCGATGCCATTACTCAGCTGATTGCCGAACACGATATCAGTCTGATCAACTGTGCGCCCAGTGCCTTCTATCAGTTGGCAGAGGATAGCCGTGATCTAACTCAGCTCAATTCGCTGCGTTATCTCATCTTTGGCGGCGAGCCTATTCGACTTGAACGACTTGAACGCTGGCTAGAGCAGCCACAGTTTAACTGTCAAATTGTTAACAACTATGGGCCCACCGAATGTACCGATATCGCCGCTTTTCATCGTATTGAAAATCCGCGACAGTCGTTACAGCAAAACATTCCAGTTGGTCGACCTAACGATAATGTTCAGTTGTATTTACTGAATGATGACAACCAGTTATTACCACAAGGGATCATTGGTGAGCTTTGCATCTCCGGTGATGGCGTTGGCCGTGGTTATCTCAATCACGACAAGCTCAATCTGGAAAAGTTTATTGCTAACCCCTTTGCCGATGGGCAGTTGTATCGTAGCGGCGACTTAATGCGTTATCTGCCTGAGGGGCAACTGGAGTTTGTTGGCCGTAAGGATTTCCAGGTCAAGCTGAATGGCCTTCGTATTGAACTCGGGGAAATAGAATATGCCGTGCGCCAACTTCCGGGGGTTAACGATGCTCTGGTGATGGTTGTGGATGAAAGTTTGATCGTTTATATCACCAGAGATAAACCGCTTGAACAAGCAGACTGGTCAGCAACACTTCGCCGGAAAATCCCTGTTTATATGGTGCCCAGTCAATTTGTACAATTAGATCACTGGCCCTTAACACCCAACGGAAAAATTGACCGTAAGTCTCTGCCTCTTCCTGATCTTGAGGCAGGACGTGTTGAATATATTGCTCCCCGCAATGATATTGAAGAGCGCCTCGAAACTATTTTGTGTAATGTACTCAACCTCGACAAGGTTGGCGTGTTCGATGATTTCTTTGATATCGGTGGACACTCGCTAGCCGCCTCGCGCGCTATTGTGCAGATTCGTGAGCAATTTGAAATTGACCTTCCCTTGAATGTACTCTTTGAAATGACGACTATTGATAAGATCGCCGCTTATATCAAAGTCACTTGCTGGGCTGCAGGTAACAATGAGCATGAGGAAAATAATAAAGAGAGTCGTGATGAGGGATTTTTGTAGATTGGCTTGGGAATTACGTTGCTCTAACAATACGGGCTGATGGGGGTGTAATAGCTGTGCTTCGATGAGTTTCTTTACGCTGCGTGCGGAAATTATTTTGGCGGTCTCTACGTGAGAATACAAAAACAAAAGGCGTATTCTCCTCCGTTCCCTCAATCCAAAATAATTCCCGTACTCACTAAAACTCATAGGCGCTCAGCTATTACACCCCCATCAGCCCTCGCTCATCATCACTTCAAGCAGCCACTATCCTGGCACTAACATTTTTTTACAAGCCTTCCTCTTTCAACAAAGCCTCCGCCTGATAAAAAGGGCCTTTTAAAACCACCTGCTCACCAAGCGCTGGCAGCTCCAGTTCGCTATAACTAAAACTCCCCCAATCCCACTCCACAAACAAATACTTTCCCTGATCAAGCGGGTAGTTAAATGTTGCCTTGATGGCCTTAGGCCGACCATCCAGCACCTCGGCAATTTCAATGCTGGAATCCTCATAGGAAAACTGCTGCCCGACTTCATAACTTCGGTCGCGCCTTCCAAAAAACCCCATCAGCATCCGACTATTATGCACTACACCAGCGGTAGATTGAGCCACCTCACCCGGTATATCAATATGACTGTAAATAGAAAATCCGCCATCCACATCAACTAACAATTCCCGCTCGCCAAGCCGTGTTATCGTCATCGTTGACAGGCCCGGCGCCAAGGTTCGAATCCCGTCGGGAACCGGCAAGCCCCGATAACTCAATTTATAAGGCACAAACTGCAACAAAAAAACATGGGGGGCATTGGCAACAACCAGATAACGATCCTCATAATCCATCTTTTCAAAATCATAAAAGGGGTAAATAGCCTCCTCCAGATCATCCTTGGTATAGCTCACCAGGGCAAACACACTGCCCCCTGCCAACACCAGCGTAGCCAAGCCAATATGCGCCAACAAACCAAAGCCCGCCAGCAACCTGACAACTCCAGTCTGCACCTTGCCGCGCAGCGGCGCCGCTATAGCCGAAAAAGCCCATTGGGCATAACTCGCCAACACCACAAAAAAGCCAATGGCTATAAATTCGAAAACACGCGCGCTGGTAACATTGATAGTACACAAAGGGATCACCGCAATCATGGCACCCGTCATCCAGAAACGGCAGTACTTATCCTGCTTTAATACCGGGTAAAAAATCAGGCATGTCAAAACTGTCACGACACAACTGAAAATCCAGAAATCACGCTGCTGAGCCAAGGAGAGCATGCGCAAACCACCATCAAAGCCGGTGTTCACCGAGGCGACCATCAAGGGATAGCGGTCAATTAAACGTTCTGCAAAAATCAGCGGATCACGACCGGGATCAACGTAGTGCGCAACATTTTCAGAACCAAAGCCTGCATCGTTGTAGGCGATTCGCCATAAAATAACCAGGCCAGCTACAGGCAATAAGGCAATCACTCGCTTCACCAGTGGCGCTTTATCTATCCACAGCATATAGGCAAACAGATAAGCCGTAGTAGCAATACCCGCCTCAGCCGACAACAGTGTGCAAAGCAGCAAAAAAAAGCTCAGAAACATTTGCGACAAACGACTAGTTTCACGCCATTGAATAAAACTGCTAATAGCCAGCACTCCAAACACGGGTGCCAAAAACGCATTCCGCGAAGCTACCCAGGCCAGCGACTCGGCATGACTGGCATCCAGGGAATAAATAAGTGCGGCCAGTGCGGCAATACCCGCAGAGGCCGTCGTACGCTGATACAAACGATACACCAGGAACACTAACAACATAAAAATCAGCAGGTTTTCAAAGTGCATCCAGATAACGCTGTGAGGCCAGAAATTATAATCAATCCAGTGCGTCAAAGAGGAGAGAGGACGATAAAGATGTATTTTAATATCGCTTTCCGTCCACCAGGGAAGCGCGCCATAGTCAATTAGCTGGGCCAAATTGCCCTGTTTGGCATCAAAGAAATTAAACTGATTAGCAAGCTGGGCAAACAAGGAAAGGCCGGGGTCGGCAATTGCAAAACCCTTATCATAGAGAAACTCGGAGCCACTAAGCGCCGCCCACTGCAAATAATCATCACTGCCCAGGGCCGCAACAATACCTGATATATGCAACACGAAAGTTATCGCCAGCAAATAAGGTAGATATTTAGATGAGAGCAGAAATTGTCGAGCAGAATTAAGGTTTTTATTTATCATTATTTATTAGTCAATCCAAGTACACATTCTAAAGCAAAAGACATTATATTATAGCTCAAACAACCCATATTGAGCCACCCGACCATAAACTGACTTTTGTACCAAAAAAAGTGCTGAAATCATAAAAAATCATGTTGTTCTTCGTCAATAGGGTGGGCAACTGCCGCTATCTGTTGTACATTTAAGGGCTAGACGGTCTAATATAATAACAATAACAGGCACGGGCATCATCGAACATAGAACATGACATAGCGGCACCCGTATCGGCAGCCCGAACACATGCTACTGCCAATACTCCTCCACTGTTTAGTAAAATCCCTGGTGGCCTGTAAACCGATACCGATAGACCAACAAATACCGATTAAAAGACCCACAACGAGACAGAAAGCGAAGTAACTATGAGCGTTATCGAATTCCTTACCCAGTTAGCTGAAAAAGACATCCGTTTATGGGTAGAAGATGGCAAACTTCGTTTCAGCGCCGCAGAAGGTGCTTTCACCGACGAGATCAAGCAAGAGGTTGTCAACCGTAAGACCGAGCTAATCGAATTCCTCAGCCAGGCGAAAAAAGCCCATCAGGAACCGATCCCCAGGATTCCCCGCGATCAGCCACTAGCACTTTCCTTTGCCCAGCAACGCCTGTGGTTTCTCAATCAGCTGGAGCCTGATAATTCCTCCTACAACATGCCCACAGCTATTCGCATTCAAGGAAAGCTCGACCTTGAAGTACTGAAAAAGACCTTTAGCGAAATTATCTGCCGTCATGAGATTTTGAGAACCACCTATCGCGAAGACGATGAGACTCCCTTGCAAATCATCCCTCCCGCGACTGACTGGCCCCTGGAAATTGAACCCATTAGCGCACCAGCAAACAGCTCCGAAGCGGACTTTTTAAAGACACTGTGCCAAGCAGAAGCCAGTAAGCTTTTTGACCTTGAGCAGGGGCCAATTATGCGAACCCGCTTGCTCCAAATCGCTGCCGATGACTATGTGCTGTTGATCATTGTCCACCATATCGCCAGTGACGGCTGGTCGATGGGTATTCTTGTCGGTGAAATCGTGGCTTTATACAAGGCTTTTTGTGAAAACTCCCTGGCCAACTCACCACTACCAAAGCCGGGCGTCCAATACGCAGATTACTCAGCCTGGCAATTAAAACAGCTCAGTGGTGAGAACCTGGAACGCCAACTTGGCTATTGGAGGCAGCAATTACAAGCTGTCCCCATCTTGCAATTGCCCAGCGATTATCAACGCAGCGCCATACTGGGCAACCAGGGGGGCTGTATTAATTTCACACTAAACCAAGCCTTAACTCAAGCCTTGAAATCATTAAGCAAGCAGCAGGACGCTACACTGTTTATGACCCTGCTGGCGGCATTTTCCACCCTGCTTCATCGTTTTAGTCAACAGGATGATTTTGCTATCGGCATCCCGGTGGCCAATCGCAGCCACTCATCACTGGATACACTGGTAGGTTGCTTCGTCAACACCCTGGCCTTACGTTCAGATCTGTCTGACAACCCCAGTTTTTTGGAAGTTCTCTCTCGTACCAAGACCACCTGCAAAGAAGGCTTTAATCATCAGGACATTCCCTTTGAGCGCGTTGTTGATGAACTGGGGCTAAGTCGTGATATGAGTCATAGCCCTGTTTTTCAGGTTATGTTCACACTGCAAAATGCACCGACTGACCAGCACGTGCATCTACCCGGCCTGGAACTTGAGCTGATTGAGTTCGAAACAGGAACTGCTCAATTTGAACTCAAGCTGGCGGTACTGGAAAGTGAAAACAACTTGCAGGCGGCCATCGAATACAACAGCAGTTTATTCTCTCAAGCGAGTATCGAGCGACTTATCCGCTATTTCCAGACATTACTCGCCCACATTACGGCCAATCCAGCTCAAGCCATTTGCCAAATCCCATTGATTAGCGATGAAGAAAAAAACCGGCTGCTATCCACAAAAGATGAGGCCTGGAATGCCACTGAGGTTCTATATCCTCAACAAGCTGATGCCCTACACCATCTGTTTGAACAACAAGCGAGCCGCACACCCGATGCAACCGCTATCAGCTATCAGCAACAGCAGTTGAGCTATCAACAACTCAACGAGAAAGCTAATCAGCTAGCTCACTACCTGCAGGCCCAAGGGGTCGGGCCTGATACCCTGGTAGGTGTTGCCATGGAGAGATCTCTGGAAATGTCTGTTGCACTACTCGGCATTCTCAAAGCCGGTGGTGCTTATGTACCCTTTGATCCGTCATTCCCCAATGACCGTCTTGCTTTTATGCTAACGGACACGCAAGTACAGATTGTCCTGACACAAAGCTATTTATCGAAAGAGCTTCCCTTCGACAATATCAACAAAATCTTTCTTGACTCTCTCTCCAGCGAAAATTCAGACTCAACACTTTGGAGCACCCAGCCCAGCAGTAATCTGCCTGGCAATTTACAAGAAGACAACCTGTTTAACGTTATCTTTACCTCTGGCTCAACTGGCAAACCCAAAGGTGTTATGGTTCCCCATCGCGGCATCATTAACCGCTTGCTATGGATGCAGGAAAGTTACCCACTCAATGCCAAAGATATTGTTCTACAAAAAACACCCTACAGTTTTGATGTATCCGTATGGGAACTGTTCTGGCCCCTTATTGTTGGCGCCCAAATCGAATTTGCCAAACCCGATGGACATAAAGACCCGACCTACCTCAAAGAAATTATTCAGAACAAAGGGATCACAACCCTACACTTTGTTCCTTCCATGCTTGGTGTATTTTTGCAAACGGAAGACATCGAAGACTGCGGCACTATCAAACGCATATTCTGTTCCGGTGAAGCGCTACAACTGGAACATGAAAGACGTTTTTTCGAGTGTTTCGCTCATACAGAATTGCATAATCTTTATGGCCCCACGGAAGCTTCAGTAGATGTTTCCTACTTCGCCTGCTCCGCTAACAGTCAATACCGTAGCGTCCCCATCGGCAAACCGGTCTCTAACACTCAACTGCATATTCTCGACGAAAACCTGCAACCCGTACCAATTGGCATTGCCGGTGAACTCTATATTGGCGGCACTCAACTCGCTCGAGGCTACCTTAACCGCATCGAGTTAACCGAAAAAACCTTTATCGCTAATCCCTACCACAGCTCAGGCCACCCCTCCCCGCGTTTATATAAAACCGGCGATCTGGCCCGTTATCTGCCAGACGGCAATATTGATTACATCGGTCGTGTCGACTTTCAAGTCAAAGTGCGAGGCCTGCGCATTGAGTTGGGAGAAATAGAAACCGTTCTACACCAGCAAGCAGACATCTGCGAAACGGTCATCATCACCAAAGAGTTAAGCCAAGACAACGTACAAATCATCGCCTATTTCGTAGCAAATAATCAAGATAAACCGCCAGAAGCAGAACTACTTCGAGAACATTTACGTCAACATCTTCCGGAGTATATGCTTCCAAATATTTTTATTTGCCTTGAGGAGATACCTCTCTCAGCTAATGGCAAGGTAAATCGAAAAGCACTACCAACGCCCGAACTGACAGACCAGGTAAGCACAGAATATATCGCACCACGCAACGATATCGAACAGCAACTTGTCGTTATCTGGTCAGACATACTGAATGTCGAAAAAATAGGTATTCATGATAACTTTTTCGAGTTGGGTGGACACTCACTACTAGCCACACGGGTCGCTTCAAGAATCAAAAAATACTTCGAAGTTGAGCTTAAATTACGAGAGCTATTTGATGCCACAACGGTAGCCACGCTAGCGGAAAAAATCGCCAATGCTGATGGCTCTTCCAGAACATCCCTTCCAAACATCGCAGCGCAACCACGCAACGACGATCATACCCAATTTCCTCTATCATTCGCACAAACCAGATTATGGTTTATTGAAAACCTGACCAAAGGTGGTGCAACTTACAACATACCCTCAGCACTTCGCATCAATGGGCCACTCGATACAGTCCATCTAAACACAAGCCTAAATAAACTAATCACCAGGCATGAAGCATTACGCACCAGCTTCCATCACAATGAAGACTCCGGACAACAGCAAATCCACAACAATGTGAGCATTGTACTCGAGCAAATATCCTGTACGGAAAATGAAGTAAAGGCTGCTTCAATACAGTTCGCATCATCGCCGTTTGATCTGTCATCTGCCCCTTTGATTAGGGCTAAAGTTCTTTGTATAGGGCCTCAAGATCATATCCTGCTGCTCTGCTTGCACCATATCATTGCCGATGGCTGGTCCCTTGATATCATCATCAATGATTTAATCGCCTTTTATCTGCATCAGCAACAAGGTCTGCCAGAATTGCCCATACAGTATGCGGACTATGCACTTTGGCAACAGACCCATCTAAATGATGACTATTTTTCCGCACATATGGATTATTGGCGAAAGCAGTTAGAGGCCCTGCCCAAACTGGAATTACCTACCGATTTTTCTCGTCCTGCACAAGTCAGCCCGGAGGGCAAAGGGCTGAGCTTTAATCTGGACTCTGACCTTGCAAACCGAGTACGAAAATTTAGCTTGCAACAGCAAGTTACACCTTATGTGGTACTGCTAACAGTCTACCGCATGCTACTCTGCCGCTATAGCAGCCAAAGTGATTTTGCTATAGGCACTCCTGTAGCCAACCGACCTCAAACTGAACTCGAAAACATAATTGGTTTTTTTGTCAACACTCTGGTACTTCGCACAACTATTGAAACTGAAGATACCTTCTGTAGCCTCTTGAAAAAAGCACAGCAGACACTACTGGATGCCCAGCAACATCAGGATATTCCTTTTGAAAAGTTGGCCACAGAATTAGTCGCTGAGCGCAATTTTGGTCAAACGCCTTTATTTCAGACATCCTTCACCTACCAAAAAAACTCAAACGACTCACAGCAAACCCTGCCCAATGAACTCAGTATTGCACCTTTAAACAATCAAGATCAGGACTACGATATTCCTGTTAAATTCGACCTGCAATGCAGCTTCAGTGATCAGGGCGAAGACAAGGAGATTAGTGGCGCAATAGAGGGGCGCACAACGCTGTTTAGTACTGATACGCTAAAACAGCTTGCCAAACATTTCATTGCCTTACTTGAGGCGGCCCTAAGCGAACCAGACAAACAGCTATGTACTCTACCGATGCTGTCTGCTAACGAACACAAACAGTTATTACACACCTGGAACTCAGAAAAAAGCCAGACCTATACCACCAACTGCATTCATCAACAGTTCGAACAGATCGTTGAACGCTACCCCGATCACACCGCTATCGCCTTTAACAATGAACAGATTAGCTATGCAGAGCTAAATAAACGAGCTAACCAACTCGCACGCCAACTAGCTGTCCAGGGCGTTACCGTGGGAGCCCCAGTGGGGCTTTGCCTGGAGCGCTCAATCGATCTACTTGTCGGTATACTGGGCATTCTCAAAGCCGGCGGCGCCTACATCCCCCTGGATCCACATTTCCCCAATGATCGTTTACAATTTATTCTTGAAGACTCAACTGCACCCATATTAATTACAACCCAGGCGCTAACAGAAAACCTGCCAAGCTATAGCGGTCAACGTGTATTGATCGACACAGACGCACAGCAGATTGCGCAGCAAGAACAACACAACTTGAATATCTCTATCAACGATAGCAATATCATCTACGTTCTTTATACCTCCGGGACAACAGGTAAACCCAAAGGCTGCCTGGTTACACACGCCAACGTATCACGCCTGTTCAGCGCAACTGATGCTGATTTTAATTTCAATGAGAAAGATGTCTGGACACTCTTTCACTCCTACGCATTTGACTTTACCGTATGGGAAATATGGGGCGCCCTCCTTTATGGCGGTAAACTGGTGGTAGTGCCTTATACCGTCAGTCGTTCAGCCAAAGAGTTTTACCAACTACTAGGCAAAGAGCAAGTAACAGTTCTAAATCAAACGCCCTCTGCGTTCTCGCAACTAATCGCCATTGACGCACAACAGCAGGAGAGCGACAACCTTGCCCTTCGATACATTGTCTTTGGCGGTGAAGCACTTGATTTTCAGGCATTAAAACTATGGCTAAAACGTCACGAAATTGAATCCCCTGCCATCATTAACATGTATGGCATCACTGAAACTACCGTACATGTCACCCTACACCGCATCAGTGAAAAGGACATACAATCTGGCCGCTCATTAATCGGTAAACCTATAAGCGACCTTCACGCCTACCTTTTAGATAAGCATGGGCAGCTCACTCCTGCAGGCAGAATTGGTGAGCTCCACATCTCCGGCGCCGGCGTAACCAACGGCTATCTTAAACGAGACGATTTGACCCAAGAGAAATTTATAACCAACCCTTACGTCAATGAGTTAAGCGAAGCACAGCAAAGTAAGCATCAGCGCTTATACCGCTCTGGCGATCTCGCCCGCTATATGCCCGACGGTACTCTTGAGTACCTGGGCAGAATCGATCATCAGGTTAAGATACGCGGCCATCGTATAGAGCTTGGAGAAATTGAAATACAACTTGCCGCTCTTGACTCAGTTCGAGAAGCTATAGTCACAATCTATGAAATTGATAACGACAAGCGACTGATCGCCTACCTGCTGACCGGAAAGGATGCAGCTGATCTCAACCACACCACTTTACGCCAACAACTCTCACAACGGCTGCCTGATTACATGATACCCAGCAGCTTTATCAAACTCGAAGAGTGGCCGCTAACGCCGACAGGCAAAGTGGATAAAAATGCTCTTCCTGAGCCTGAAATAGGACAATCCAGCGTAGAGTTTGTCGCGCCTCGCAATGACATTGAAAGCCAGCTTGCTCAAATATGGGCAGACATTCTAGGTGTAGAGAAAGTCGGTATCTTTGATAACTTTTTTGAACTAGGTGGCCACTCTATCCTTGCTATGCAAGTTGCTAATAAAGCTCATGAGCAATTTCAAGTCGAGTTGGAATTAAGCAAGTTATTTGAAAGCCCCACCATTGCAACGATTGCAGAACTGATCGAGGAAAGAGTCACTGAACAACAGCTATTAATTGATGATGACGATGACGATGACGATGACGAATTTATTATTTAGCGCCTAACCAGAAACCGGAAGTTTTCGAAAACTAAATCCGCTCCTGGCCAACGCAAATCTAGTTCCTAGGCCTTTTCAAGGCCTTTAAGTCACAAGATTTGCGTTGGCCAGGATCTCTTTGTCTAATTTCTGGATGGGCACTATTTAATGCTCGCTTAAGGGGCTGCAAATAGGTTTTCAGCCCCCTTGGCTAGTAACCGGAAACCCTCATAAAAGTTTTTCCACTAAATATAATTATTCCCAGCCGAAATCAACACCCAGATAATCGTACAGCTGCTCATTATAGGGTTTAAAAAAATCCACTAACTCCGCTCGAATTTCATCATCTACTTCCAAAGGAGGCGATGGATTTTTCTCCTTAATTTCTAAAGGCTCGTATTCAGGCAGACCAACAAAATCGTAGATGTCCCGCATCTGACTGATCGGATCTTTAAAAAACTGATTAGCATTGACTATTTTTACCTTGTCTCTACCAAACAACTCATGCATCCGCTCAACAAATGGCAAGTAAATACTATGGCGCAGATAGCTGGTGCCTCCAGAACCACAAAACAAAAAGAAACCGGTACCACCACGCGGTATATCTTTCATCTCAATGCGCATAGCCTCCTTGAACTCTGGCATATGCTGCCACAAATCATCTTTATCAAACAACCCGGTAATCATTGCATTCCAACGAAAGTGAGATATCGCGCGATCAACGGGGTTTCGTAGGGTAAGCACAATTTTCATATCAGGAGAGACAGCTTTGGCCCAGTAAGGAAAGGAAATGGTTGGACCAATCGGGGTGCAATCAGCCGTCATTGCCACACCATACTTCTCTTCTACCTTCGCTTTCTCCTTCAGAGTGGGAAACTGAGCTCGGGCAAAACTTTCCTTCGGCAAATGTGTTGCTAGCTCCTTGGAAAGGGGTAAAACAATCGCCGGGTGCTGCAGAATATAGGCAGAAATATTAGATGTTCCCGAGCGAATTGATCCCGTAGACATAAAATCCGGCACCATACGCTTCTTCCAATTATGTGTGCGCAGGCCAACTCGCCAACCAGGAGGAGCAACAAAATAATAACTTTTAAACTGATGCTTCAATAATTTAAAAGCCTTCTTTGCTCCACCCTTAGTTTCAAAAAACATTCTGAAATCTACAACAGCCTGTTCCAGCATTTCAATACGTTCGTGGTCCGGCTCAATTTTTATCTTATTATTCATCATGCACCACCGTTAATTTTATGGTTTCTTTAATATTTGTATGTTTCCAAGATCCTGCCGAGTTTAGCTGTACGTCGCGAGGGAAAACCGGTTTGAGTCATATTTCACGCAATATTAAAAAGAGTAGCGACTCCATTCAACAAAAAATGGCCCAAAAACAATCTAATCCGACAGGCTCACTAGCTAGTGCCCATCCAGAAATTAAACAAAGAGATCCTGGCCAACGCAAATCTTGTGACTTAAAGGCCTTGAAAAGGCCTAGGAGCTAGATTTGCGTTGGCCATGACCGGACTTGATTTTCGAAAATTAGCAGTTTCTGGATGGGCACTAGCTAACACCTAGCCCGCATTTCTCACAGAACTGACGAATATTTGTTTGTGATCTGATTTTACTAGCGCTTTTCTCATTCCAGCCAAATTCTGAGCACACATATATTCAATTTGGAAGATCCAAGCTCTCTTCCACAACCACCACCCTTCCGCTCACCTTAAGACGGCAACGAACCGCGCATTATACCACAGAACTCATTCAAGATCCGAAGACGGACAGTTAAAACCATCATTCACTTGAGGACCGAAAATAACAAGATAAAGCACAAAGGACGTGGATTTTACGCCTTGTACCCCACCAATATCGAACGTCAAGATAGCGAAAAAGGTTGTTATCTAGCAAAATCAACAAATCGTGATTACAATCTTGTTACTCTCTATACTCATTGATGTTTGGCTGACTTATGAACTCTACACATTGCCCAAACTGCCATCAAGACATTGGTTTTGGGGCAATTTACAAGGCGGCCCAGCATAAAAGGATTAAATGTCCACACGGCAAGTCGAAACTGGCTTATCGGCCAGCGGGATGGGCGATATTTATTATTTCATGTCTTATTGCCACCCCGATGATTATAATGTCCGCTCACTATATACTGACTCAACTGGAAATTTATCGCCCCTTTCGCTTTGCGCTTTACACGCTATCAATCCTTCTTATTTGGGCTCCTTT
>JAUXDF010000312.1 GCA_030618505.1 Spongiibacteraceae bacterium
GTGTTGATCGCTTTGGCGAATCCTTTACAGGTATTTCGTACCGCAGCAATGTTATTGTTTGATTCCCAGCTGGTATTGCTGGGGCCTTCGGCTTATGTCATTCTTGATAACTTTGGTGAAACCGGCTTTCTGATATGGTCCTTTGTTTACCCGGCATTGATCGGCACCGTGTGTGCTGTGGCGGGTTATCTGATTTTTCGCCGTAGTGATCTTCCCTGACTGATTTACCTGACTGAGTTGCCGTCACCGTTTATGGCTGATACCAAATAGCGGAAGATATTGCTCTTTCCTGAAGGGTAGCAGGTGTTGTTGGCTCAATGCCGAGCGTAAGGGCGTCATAGGTGCTCCAGCGCGGTGTTTGGATTTCGATTGCTCTGGCGTAATAAAAGGCTTCCTGCGAGGGATTAAATTGAGGGTCACTCCATACGGTTGTTAATTGTGCTGCCCCCAGACTATTGGTGTAACTAGCGGTCTTTATATTTACAGTAGAATTGAGTGGCGTAAGTTTGTTGTTCTTATCTGCTGTTCTGTTATCGGATGCCGCCACATTAAAAACAGTTTCATGACTTTTCCCATTTTTATCAACCCAGGCTTTGATGATTTGAATGCGATCCAGGTTGGCTCCAATAGGGTCTTTGGCCGCTAGCACAATAAACGAGGGAGCCGTATTGTTTGGCGCCTCGCTTAAGTTACCTCCCATCGGTACTCCCTTCGAATAGGCCTGTTTAATCAAGTCAGTCTGTTTTAGTATCGCCTTGTTAAAGTACCAGCCACCAAAAAAACGCAGTGATATTCTCGGGCCTGAAGTGGCGAATGTTTCTTTTCTTTTAAGCGCATCAAATAGCGATGCTCGAGTATTCTCTTCAGCCCATACCGCGGCGAGACCTGCAGACCCCCAGTTTCGCACGGGGTTAACCGAGTCAGGGATTAGCAGAGTTTCATTCGTTCGTAATGCTGCGCTGCCATCCATAATCGGCAGTTTGCCGTGATAGTTGTCTTCCTCGGCGGGAGTGCTGGCGTTATGGCTGTCGCTGCTGCCAATCACGCCAAACTTGTAGGGGTTAAAACCCTCGCTATGAGAGAGCTCAATGCCTTGTCTGAGCGCATCACGAGCGTAAGCGCCTTTGGGCTTCATTGTGCCGCCGGAACTTAAAGAGTCATGGATTTCAAAGTCGGCAAATTCGTCGTTGGGGGAGAGCGTGGGGTGAGTTTCTGACTGACCTTTTATCTGTAATATTTCACTAATCGGCTCGTACTTGTTTCGCATGCTTGAATATGCCGCTGTCAGTGGCTTGTTGTCTGAGTCAACTTTTTGATACATCAACCCATTGCTGAGATTGCCATTATGCGGTATCGCAAAAGAGGTTTTGCCTTGTTGGTTTTGCTTTTCGAGAAAGCGCCACAGGTCTTCCGGTCTATTAGAGTCGAGTGAGCTAAAGGGTGTTACGGAAACATTACTGCTGCGGTAGATAATGTTGCGGTGTAGGTGAATTTCTTTCAAGTCGCCAAAAGCAGACCATTCATAGCCTATAAACGCGGTAAATATACCGGGCTGATTATGTTTTTCTGCAGAATCTATGGTTAATTGCCAGGCGTCCTTAACAATGTCCGGGTTTACTTCTCCCTGGCCGAATCCATGCTCCTTGATGCCTAAGGTGGTTTGTAGCCAGGCTTTGGTAATGGAAAAGCGATTGCCATTTAACAGCAGGTCTCTCAATGTACGTTTGTTTAGAGGCAGATCCAGGTCCATACTGCCGAGGCGAGCCATGCCCAGATATTCAGAATGATCGGTAACCGCCGCAAAATCCAGTGCTCTGGCTATCTGAATGGGGTAGCCCGCGCCATGTTCGATAACACCTCCCTTGGCAAAAAGGTAGGCGTCATCGGGCTCAGCGCGAACGCCCATACTAAATGCATCGGTGGATAAACCGGTATGGATATGTAAATCGCCAAAAAACAGCGAGCGCTGCGGGTTGTGTGGTGTAGCAGGTTTGCCGGGAAGAGCGGGTGCTTTTTTGCTGGCATCAAATTTTGGATGCAAGCTGGGGTCATCAATGCGGCTGCAAGACAGTATGCTATTCAGCAGTGATAAAATGAGTAGTGCTTTGATAAAAATAGTCAAAATATAAAACCTGCTGAATGTGTGTGCGCCCCCATACTAATTAGCTTATTATAACCGTTTACGCAAACATGGCCTCTAAGATATAAACTCTATCAAATATGCTTCCCAAGGTGATCAAGGAAGCCTAGCAGGCACTTTATGATGATGGTGCGCTTTTTGTGGGTATTTCTCCCTTCGATGCGGGTAGTAAAGGGCATTGAGGGCAAGATTATCCTCATGAGTGCCTATTGGTACTGGGATGCTATTAAGGCACAGTTAAAAGAGCCTGGGTTTATGTGATAATCAGCGTCAGAAGTTTAATTCCAAGACCCTGATTTTAACCCCCCTCGTCATTAATAAACCAGCTATTGTTTAAGAGGATTAAATACTATGGAAAAATGCTATCAGTATTTGGGCTGTAATAACAAAAGTTGTGTCATGCATGGGGTTAAAGATAAGCACTGCTGGGAAATGGACGGTACACTCTGCAATCATCATGGCATTAAAATAGTCAGGGAACGGTATCCGAATAAAAACAAAGAATATTGCTGCGCGCGCTCTTCGTGCATTTATTATCGAGCTGTAAAATGAAAGTTGCTAAGAAGGTATTTATGACTATTCCTCTTGCTATTGTTTTGGTGGTCGCAGGTTTCGATATCTGGGGTTTTTTTAGCTTGGGTACTATCGATCCAGCGGTAAATGCAAGCCGTGATGAAAATGCTAATCGCGTGGTGATGGTATTTGGTGCAACGGGTTCGGCGGGAGATGGACTGCTTAAGGCTGCGATTGACGACCCACAGGTTGAGAAGGTTTACGTCATCACTCGGCGTAGCTCACCACGTATTGATGCTGGTGTATCTTCCGGTAAAGTCGATATGCGACTGCAAAAAGATTTCACCGATTACAGCTCGCTCGCTGATGTGCTACCAGAGGTAAACACCGTGTTATGGGGTTTGGGCACTTCATCGTTTAATGTTGATGATGCGACCTATACCCGAATTCATGTGGATTTCCCGCTTGCTTTTGTCAAAGCCTGGCTGGCGGCAAGACAGAACGCGCCGATGTCGTTTCACTTTATTGCTGGTATGGGAACGGATGGCAGCGCTCATTGGGCATTGGAAAAACGACGAACAGAGCTTGAAGTTGCCAGACTGGCGCAGAATACCGGTCTGCGTACTTTCAGTTATCGTTCTGCTTATATACGCCCAGCCTCTGAACAGGCCAATGTTCTCCATTACATTGGCCAGGGCTTATTACGCCCTGGTTTGTTGGTGATCACATCAAAAGAATTGGGTGGTGCGATGCTGGAGATCAGTGCGCGCACGGAGGAATTGGCCAATGGTACCCTGATTGACAACGCTGATAGTATTGCTTATGCAAAGGCTTATCGGGAAAATATTCGTTGAAGAGCAGTGTTAGATTGAATGGCATGCTTAAGCAAAGTGGAGTCGGTTTAGCTCCCTCTCCCGCTTGCGGGAGAGGGTTGGGGAGAGGGTATAGTAAGGTTGTAGCCCTTATAATTAGCGGCTTCACCGCTCCCCTCATCACGACCTTTAGCTCCTTCTCCCCAGAGAGAAGAAGCTAAACTTGGTTTGCGTACCCTATGGAGAGCCCCATGGCTTTTAATCTAGCCGATGTTTTTGAACTTGTTGTGGATACCTATCCTGATCGTGAATATATGGTAGCGGGCGAAAAGCGCTGTACCTTTAAAGAGATGGATCAACGAGCCAATCGCCTGGCGCACCACCTGGCCGCACAGGGTATCGGCAAGGATGACCATGTGGGCATTTACGCCTATAACTCAATGGAGTGGGTAGAGACCCTTTGGGCGGCATTTAAGCTGCGAGCGGTGTGGATCAATATTAACTATCGTTATGTGGAAGATGAATTAGCCTATATTTTTGAAAATGCTGACTTGAAAGCCTTGGTCGTCGCTCGAGAATTTGTTCCCCGTGTCGCCAATGTTATCGACAGTCTGCCTGAGCTTTACCACACGGTTATAATTGAAGATAACAGTGCTACCTATGCCAACGTTATGGATACGGTTGAGTACGAGGCGATAATGGCCATCAATTCACCGGAGCGTGATTTTGATCCACGCTCCGGTGATGATCTGTATATGATTTACACCGGTGGTACTACTGGTATGCCAAAAGGTGTGGTATGGCGCCATGAAGATGTGTTTTTTGCGCTCGGAGGCGGTGTTGATCAAGGTACTGGCGAGATAGCCAAGACGGCAATGGATGTGGTAAAGCG
>JAUXDF010000011.1 GCA_030618505.1 Spongiibacteraceae bacterium
AAGAGATCCTGGCCAACGCAAATCTTGCGACTTAAAGGCCTTGAAAAGGCCTAGGAGCTAGATTTGCGTTGGCCAGGATCGGACTTAATTTTCGAAAACTTCCGGTTTCTGGTTAGGCACTAGCTAACCCTTCTTTAATTCCGCTACCAACAGCGCCCGCTCAATTTTATCCCCTATCGACGGCGCACAATCAAATCCCATTCTAGCCAGCAGTGGCTCATGCTCACTATCGGGAGAACCATTTACCAGCGCATTTATTAACAATTTCAGCTTTCCTTTGCCACTGGCCGTCTTCACTTTTAAAGCTTTTAAGCTGCGCCCCAATACCAGTTCTTCATCGGTTAAATCAGTCCCGAAGGGAAAACGTGGAAACTCCTCTCCATGCTGATAACGATCAAAAATCTGCTCAGACACATGAGGAAAATTATTACAATAAATTGCCGGTATCTGGTAATCACGGGCAAGCTTACCCGCCTCCTTGGCCTGCTGCATCAACTGGGGCTGAAATCTTGAATCGGAAATATTCAGCATCGCTTTAATCACATCCGCATCACACTTGGCACGCACATCAGCCACACCGTACTCAGTGACATAGATATCACGTAAATGTCGCGGGATGGTGGTATGGCCATAACTCCAAATGATATTTGACGACACCTCGCCGTGTTTGGTTCGCGTTGCCTTAAGCATCAAAATGGAGCGCGCACCCGCCAGCTCATGGGCCTGTGCAACAAAGTTGTACTGACCGCCAACTCCGCTGATCACCTGGCCATTATCCAAAGCATCCGAGGTTGCCGCCCCTAGCAGGTTGACAGTAAAAACAGTATTCACAAAACGAGCACGTTGGCGCTGAACTCGTTTTAAGGCCTCATCACCATAGAGCTGATTAACGTAAGAGATATTGGTCATATTGATGGACTGCCGCTCCTCCTCGCTAAGCTCTCTCAAGCCTTGATAAAACGATTCCGGACCAAGAAAGAAACCACCGTGCATCACCCTGCCGCCGCGCAGACAATCACCTAAAGCACACTGTTCCAGTAATTTTCGCGAAGACTCATTAGCGATATCTGCCTCGCAGTGCATGCTCTCCGACACTCGCAGCATGTCATCTTTATAAGCCACGCTATCTTTGAAAATACCAAAGCGCTGTAAGAGTTCAAACTCACCGACTTGCAAGCGCGAGGAAATAACCCCGGCTTCTACCAAAACATCAAGCATCGCCAAAGACACCTGTTCGGTAATTTTCTTCTCATTCAGCAATCGTTGAATAGCCTCGTGTTCATAAACCCTGCGCTTTAAAATCCCCACCTTCATCAAGTAATAGAAGCCGTCAACGAACATCTCACTATTGCCGTATAAACCTTCCTCAAAAACAGCCATGCCACCGAGGGCCTTGATGGTTTCGCCGTACTTTTCGCTGACGCGCAAGTCATTCATCAGCTCCCGGTAATGTTCGTTATAAAGATGGCGAAATTCGCTGGCGTAAACAATCGCATCACCCAAGGAGCCAATGCCAATTTGCAGCGTGCCGCCATCGGCAATCAGGCTGCTGACATGAAGTCCTATCAAGTAATCAGTGGTGGTAATCGGCATATTAGGCGGGGCAAACAGCGTGGTATTGTAGGCTGGATTTTCAATCAGCAGATCAAACAATGACTCATCAATCTGTGCATCATTGACCATAAATGGCAACTGCTCATGTATCTGGCCCACCACCAGCGGCCGTGGGCCACCTTGTATTTCGATCTGGCGCATCATATCCAGCGATACTTCGGGGTTACAGCTTAAGCTGTATTGTGTCTCGCCATCACACTCTCGCCGCGCGATCAGTTGCGCCAGAACGTTAATACCACAGGAAACGAGGTCTCTCGGCGCATGGGTATAATTTGTAGATATATAATGTTGCTGAGCATAGTCATTACCGATAAATGACCCTGATTTATAAAAAAACTCATAGATATCCACGTTAGCCGGTAGACAATTGTTACGGCGATCAAGGGCATACTGAAAGTCATCATAATCACCAAAAATTCGGTCGTATAACGGCCCGGCAAAACGTGTCTCCATACCCTTGGCGGGTATCGGACGCTCAAGTGTTAAGGCCGTATAAATCGTCAGTTTAAGCGAAGCATCCTCTTTGACCCGTCGATACAGTGCATTAACAAACTGGTTGGGCTTCCCCAGGCCCAGGGGAATACCCAGCACAATATGTGCACCAACACGTTCGATAACCTGCTCGACAGCTTCTTCGACCAGCTTACAGTGATAAGTCCCCATGACCTTTGTCTCCGCCTGATGGTGTTATTTAACACTTTTTAGATTTCCCTACTACCCTGTCTCCCTGCCCTCTATATTACAGGCAAAAAGCATTTGAGCACTATCAAAGTAGTGAGACCAATTAAGGGAGTCTTAACGATTTGCAGTCACCTTTGATGTTTATCAAAATCACGTAATGAATTTGATGCAAAAGATTGCAATCAGCTTCAAAGGCCCCACACTGAATATACCACTTTTTTCTAATGGAGATGTCGATGAGCACCATCAAGCAGGAATATAATGAGCTGGTAAAAAATCTGGAGACTCAACGGGATGAGATCAATGTGCAAATGCACCTTGCCAAGGCGGAACTGCGTGATGAGTGGCAGGGTATTGAAAAAAAATGGCAGCACTTTAAAGCAAAAAGTGACCGAGTTCTAAAACAGGCCGACTCCAGTGCCGAGGAAATTGGTGAGACTCTGCATGAGCTTGGCCAAGAATTAAAACAGGGCTATAAGCGCATTAAGGACTTGCTCTAGGAAAACTCTGAACAAGCCATGATCGCGATCTTATCATCCAATAGAGACTACTTATTTGTTGAAAATCTTACGAAGATCCCACAAATTAGTTACGGTCTTTGCCTTGAGATCGACCCTTTTGAATAACAATCTCATCAACCAGACTTATTCAGAGACGCACTAGCCTACGGTATTCTCGTCCGTCGAAATTCAGCCCTGTGCATGTCTTGTGCAGGACTGACTATTCATGCATTTACCACTCCTTATGCAAATTGACTATATGCGACGATCTTTTAATTAATTTATCTCATATTCCGCCAATATCGGCGTCCCTCCCCCTGATTCTGGTCTATAGTGTTTAGATAGAACAACTTATGTAAACATAAGACTAGGCTGCGCTCGACCAAAATGTCTATTAGCGCAGAAAGGAGCCTGCAGGTTCGCGCAAAAACTGCCGATCTCCTATTTATTTATGTCAGGGGTTAAAAATAGAGCATTTGAATAAAATAAACTTAAGCACTTTTTCGAGAAATATGCCTGAGACGAATCATCGTTTATTCCTGGCCTGCCTTTTAACTATCGAGTAGCGAGAAACATGACGTATCGGCCGCACTCATTATTTGCTAACGCCCTATATCCGGCGTGGTGCTCGCTGTCGTCCGTTATAAACCTCGCCGCCTACGCGCTACTTAGCCTGTTCATCGCAACCAGTAGCATGAGCACTAGCGCTGACAACACTTCGAAAAATAGCGAACAAATAAGCCGCGAGCAAAAAATAAAGGCTGCTTACCTCTACCATCTGACCAAATTTATTGACTGGCCCCAACAACATTCCAACAAACTCAGTGATTCCATTAATGTTTGCGTAGTTGGCGAAAGTCAATTCACAGACTTTCTGCAGCAACTGGAATCGAAAAAAGCTAAGGGCCGCCCCATAGATGTCATACCCATCAAGTCGCCCGAGAAAAACACCTATCAGTGTCATATCGTTTTTTACCAAGAAAGCGACATAGATAAACGAAATCAATTATTGGATTTTGTAAACCACGGAACATTGACCGTAGGCGAACAGAATTCGTTTACCGACGAAGGTGGAATGGTCAGCATGGTGATCATCGAAAACCATATTAGCCTGATGATTAATTACACGCTGACCAAACAGGCCGGCATCCTGGTAAGCGCCAACCTCCTCGAGGTGGCAACTATTGTCGAATAGCAAATTGAATAGTAAGAGTTGAATAAAATTGTGAAGTTTAGAAATTTTCCAATCGCCAACAAATTAATCTTGGTATGCATGCTGACAAGTATCAGCAGCCTTGTGCTTGCCAGCATTATTTGGCTTAGCTACGACCAATACAGCACGAAAAAATTTCTAAACGAGGAAATCAAGGTACTTGCAAATGTCATCGCCAATCGCAGCCATGCTGCCATATTGTTCGGTGATGTAGAACTGGCTCGCACTAACCTGCAATCTTTACAGGCCAGAAAGACAATTAATACCGCCTGTATCTATCGTTCCACCAGCAACACCAGCCAAAATGAAAGCAACACTTTATTCGCCGAATATCATACCAGCAACAGTGATATCGGCTGCCCACAAAGCTCACACCTGCAACAACTTATCGATAACGACTACGTTTTACATAAAAAAAATCATATAGACCTGCTCGAAACCATTAACCTTGAAGGCAAAAAAATCGGTTTTCTGTTAATCAGATCATCCCTTGATGAAATGAACACCCGCCTGCGCAACAAAACCCTGGTGCTCTTTGGTGTTATCTTTATCGCTGCCAGCCTTGCCCTGTGGATGGCATCCATGCTGGAAAAACTCATTTCGACCCCCTTGCTCGCCTTGGGTCGAACCGCGCAAACAGTCGCAGAAAATGATGATTACTCCATACGCGCCAACAAACATGGCAAGGATGAAATAGGACAGGTCGTTGATTCGTTCAACCACATGCTCACCAAAATTGAACAGGAAGATACTAAGCTAAGAGAGAGTGAAGAAAAATTCCGCCTATTCAGCGCCTCTTCTTCCGTTGGTATCTTTCAGACCGATAGCAAGGGTGCCTGCATTTACGCCAACGAGCGCTTAAGTGAGATAACCGGACTGCCGCATCAGCAGCTAATTTCACAAGGCTGGTTAAGTGCAGTCCACGAAGATGATTTTGAAAGAATCGATCAGTCCTGGCAACGCAGTCTCATCCATGGAGAAAGCCTTCGCATCAGAGTGCGCCTAAGCGGTGATAGCGATGAAGTAAGCTGGATTACCGGCCATATCGACCCACTCAATAATAGCAAAGGCGAAGCCATCGGATTCCTGGGCACCGTATCAGATATCACTGATCTTAAAAATGCCCAGCTCCAACTCGAGCACCTGGCCTTCTACGACGTACTCACCGGCCTGGCCAACAGACGCCTGTTCCGCGATCGACTGGAAACCATACTGACTAGTAGCGCTCGCTTAAAAACAACAGTTGCCTTGTTATTTATTGATATTGATCATTTTAAAAATACCAACGACACCCTCGGCCATGATACCGGTGACACTCTGCTGCGTATTCTTGCCGATCGCTTACAGCACTGTGTCAGGGCATCGGATACCGTTGCCAGAATGGGCGGTGATGAATTCACCACGGTGTTGGTTGATGTCAAAAACTCCTACGCGGTAAGTAAAATTGCCGAGTATATTCTTGAGGAAATCGGCAAACCGATCCACCTCAATAATCAAGAAATTAATGTAACCGCCAGTATAGGCATCGTGCTCTCCCCCGACAATGGTGACTCAGCAGAAACGCTTATCAAACATGCAGACCTTGCCCTCTACAGAGCAAAAGATGAGGGTAGAAACAACTACCAGTTCTTCATTGAGGACATGAATTCCCACCTGGTAGAACATTTGGCATTTATTAAGGATTTCAAAGAAGCCTTAACCAAGGATGAATTTACTTTACACTATCAGCCACAATTTCAACTAAGCGATCATAAAATAATCGGCTTTGAGGCACTTGTTCGCTGGATCAGTCCCAAACGTGGTTTTGTCAGCCCAGTTGATTTTATCCCCATTGCCGAAGAAACAGGGCTGATTATTCAGCTGGGGGACTGGATATTAAAAGAAGCCTGCACGCAAATGAAATCTTTGATTGATGACAAGATAGTCACGCCAGATACTGTCATTGCCGTTAACATGTCCACGAAACAACTCATTCAGGAAGATTTAATCGAAGCTATTCAACACACCCTGCTGTCAACCGGGCTTTCCCCATCACAGCTGGAACTGGAGATCACCGAAAGCATGCTAATGGAGAATATGGACAGAGGCATCAAAAACCTCAATGCCCTTAATGAGTTGGGCATTTCATTATCCATAGACGACTTTGGCACCGGATACTCCTCACTTGGTTACCTGAAGACACTACCCGTGCACATCGTTAAGGTTGACCGCTCCTTCGTCAAGGATATTCCCGATGACAAGGATGATATGGCAATCACCGCTGCGGTTGTCGCCATGGCTCACAAACTCAACTACAAAGTGGTCGCCGAGGGCATTGAAATCGAAGAACAGTTGCAGTTTTTACGGGACTGTAACTGCGATTATGGTCAGGGTTATATGTTTAGCCGACCGCTGCCACCTGATGAGCTTCGGGAATTTTGTCTTGAGCAAACAGAAATACAAAATCAGTCAGCCTCCTAAAGCTTGTCAGATAAACTTTCAGGGGGTCCAGCTAGTGCCCATCCATAAACTGGTAGCTTTCGAAAATTAAATCCGGTCATAGCCAACGCAAATCTAGCTCCTAGGCCTTTAAGTCGCAAGATAAGCATTGGCCATGACCTCTTTGTTTAATTTCTGGATGGGCACTAGCTAATTATTTATCCAGTCTCTCATTGAATCAAGTCGAAATGACTGTCCTTTGTAGCTAAGAACGACGCCGTCCTCAATAATTTCCTCAACAATAATATCTGCCGCAATACGGTCCCCCGGATAACGGGTTGAACCGTTAAGAATAACAAAACCGGCACTCGCATCAAAAGCATAGACATGTGCAGAGAACTCAATACTGGGGATCGCCGCTTGTAGCGATTCGGGCATTTCCGAGATATGAGGCACCCATTTTTTGGGTTCTACAGGCGCCACACTTGCTTGCTCCATATTATTAAGAGCAACACTATTTTGAACGGCAGCATGCAAGGCCTGTTCTTGCTCAAGCTCCCGCTCGACTGCCCTTAGCTCTTCCATATATGCAGCAGCCTTTTCGGCCAACTGCTGTTGGCTAGGCTGATTGGCTATCGGCTTTTGATTCTGACTAGCCTGCACTGCACTTGGTAAAACTGAGGAAGATTGTTGAGCATTTATACCAGCCTGGTTTTGCGCGGAGGCAACTTCCTTTATGCCTCCAGTATCTTGTTGATAGAGCGCATTAATCGAATCGGCCGAGCCTTGCCCTGACACAGGTTTTAATGCGAAGCGCGAAGGCTTAAGCGCAACACCTGATGTGTGTGATATATATTGCTGAGGGGCAGTATTCACTTCAGCTTCAGCAACACTCACAGACTTCGATGTCACATCAGCCACAGCTCTTTCCACCGGTGATGCAGGCACAATGACAGGCTGAGACTGTTTATTTTCAGAGCGACTTGCAGAGAAAAAGAACAAGGCATACGACAACAATGCTACAACAACAATGCCGACAAAAACCCACAAGGCTATTTTCCCGTAGGCGGTTTCAGGCAAAGGAGCTGCATGACTTGCCTGAAGGTTCGGCGTATATTGCTGCTCTTTTCGCTCCTGCTCTGACTTATTAAGGGCATCCAAAATATACGACATAATCAACCCCTGCCATCTGTTAATGACTGGACGAGACCCAAGCCATCAAGTGTAGTTTTGGCGATACCGAGCTTTTCATTAATTTTTAGCAGTGTTTTCATGCCGATAATGCCATCATCAACCAAACCGTTTTCAAGTTGAAACAGTTTCACACGCGCCAGCAAAGCTTCGTTAAATTTCTCGCCTGCCAGCACCATACTTTGACCATCGATTTGGGAAAACTGTTGTGCTGTCCACGCTATAATTTTTCCGCGATCTCCCAGAGCGACCGGTCGCTCAAAATCAACCGGGGCTTGCCAAAAAATAATGAAATTCCCCGTCCACAAACCGCCGAGCTCAGCTAGTGGCATTCGCGTGATATCTCCATTAACGCTAACGCTTGCATAGGTATCGTTAATCGCCACCAAGGAGGCGTATACAACTGCTTTTGAGGGGGTATGCAATATCAAAACCGCCGAGCGATTAAACTGACGAAAATCCTGCCAGCTTTCTACCGTCAATATTTCACAGCTCAAGCCAATTTTTTTAATATGAGAGCAAGGGTTACTAATGTCCTTTTCAACTAAATTCGCAGAACGTAAAATTTCATTGATCGCCTGTTCTTCACGCTCAAACCAGGTGGCCGCATCTGCTTTGGGCTCTATGACAAGATCAGGGCTTGGTGCGACAGGAACGAGTGGCACCACAGGTAATTCGCGGCGAACACTCTGTTCAGGGGCTCGGGTCTGTTTTTGCTCTACAATAGCTTGGGCAGCCCATGGCTCACCCAGCGATTTATCATCCAGCAACAAACCCTTTGTCAGCAACACAATTATTCCTGCGACCAAGGATCCCAAAACAAGCGAGCCGAACAAAAGGTGTTTTTTCGTAAAGGACTTTTCTGTATAAATATTTCTCTTATCCCCCATTACCTCCAGCGCAGCTTGCTTTAAGGTGGCCCGATCGACTTTACTTTTATTTTGTGCGTAGGTACCCAATAGAGCACGATCACAAAGCACATTGATCAATCTGGGAATACCACCACTTATTTTAAAGACTTCTTTAATTGTCGCGGGGGGGAACAGCTCCTGATTGGCCGGCAATCCTGCCACCTCCAGACGATGTCGAATATAACCCTGGGTCTCAGCAAAGTTCAGCGGATGGATATGAAAACGGGCTGTAATACGCTGGGCAAGTTGTCTGAGGGATGGCTTGGCCAATAGTGTTTGCAGCTCAGGCTGACCAACAAAGATGATCTGCAAAAGCTTTTTGGTATTAGTCTCCAGATTAGTCAGCAAACGAATTTGCTCCAGCGCCTCAAACTGCAAATGCTGCGCCTCATCAATCAACAAAATAGTGTTATGCCCTTTCGCATGATTTTCGAGCAGAAACCGCGACAAACATTCCGTCAAGTGTTTAAGGCTTTCTTTATTTTCCACCCCTTCTATTGCCAGCTCATCACAAATAGTAGCCAGCAACTCTGTGGCATTAAGATAGGGATTAAGTATAAAGGCGACATCGGTATTTTCGGGCAACTGACCAAGCAGACAACGGCTTACCGTAGTCTTGCCAGTACCCACTTCGCCGGTTAATAGTACAAAACCACCGCCAACACCGACACCATAAAGCAGATGTGCGAGGGCTTCCTTATGGCGAGCGCTCATATAGAGATAACGGGGGTTGGGTGCAATGGAAAATGGCTCTTCCTGCAAACCAAAATATTGATAATACATGGTTTAAACCGGGCTAGTTTATGTCCAAGACTGACTGCGCCTCATTATGCATAAACTGGGCCTCGAAAGCCAATGCTCAGGTGGGCTGACTATTGGCGCCAATAACCAGCTAGCCTTATTTTAGCACCAGCCTTACCCTCTTCTTAAGCCTCCCGCTAGCTACTAGCAGAGCAGTTCTGCTAGCACAATTTTTATCAGTATTTTCGGTGACAGCCTATTGCAATATTGACCACTTGCATCATCCATAAACTCACAGCAGCGCAGTGATTTAATCAACGCTTCATCAACCGAGCTTTGACTAAAATCGAAGCCAGATAGATCTCGATAGGCTGGAAATTTCGCGACCTTCATCTAGTAGTTGATCGAGCGTACATCACGCTCTGCAACTTCGGCTTTGAGTAGCGTTTCCAGAATCGGTTGTGCCTGCGGGTAAACCGGCGAGGATTGTGAGCCAGTCAAAGCGCAATTTGTACTACGATACCTCGCGTTTAGGGTTCTCCTGGTCCGGAATCATTATCACCCATCACAGAATCAGGCGGCGATGCTATAAATAACTCCACGCCGGCCTCGATGTCGGCTTCAGTGATATTGAACTTAACCGTCTTGTAATTAACGCCCTCTTTCTGGGCGCTCACATAGTAGGTATTTACTGGCATATTCACCCAGTTCACACCACCATCGTGGGATGTGTACGACCGATCGAGGTCGGGAAACACCGACTCGTCGAAGTAAATGGGACCGACGTACTCATCAGATGCCGGAGATATGGTCACGATCGCTCCCTCATCACCGTGGGGCAGGCGATCATCATGCATGCTCGCCCAGGATTTACCAACAGTCACCACCATTGCGTTTTCGAAGGAGATATTGGGGTAACCATTATCCCTCAACAAACTCTCAACAACGGGTTTCATACCAACGTTGAAATAGAATGGGTCGATAAACTGGATGGCGTAATCGAGGTTGTCCTCGTCTTTGATTGTATTGACGTTGGTCTTGGTAGTTATCCAGCCTTCTTTTTCGTAAATAAAGGAAAACTCCAGATCCGCGCCAGCATCTTTAACAACATAAAGCGTCCACCAACCGCTGCTATCTGTCTGCACATTCATGTCCCGAGTTTGGGGGTATTCAGGAATCCAGACTTTTGTATAAGGAACAGTGGCGTGGTAGTTGTTATTGCCAAAATGATTGGTCTTCCCTCTCAATTTGACAATAGTGACCGATTTACCAAGGATATCCCCGCTCAATCGCTCGTCGGCATTAATACCGCTCTTTTCCACCATCGACTGTATGGTCGATTCGGGGACATCTTGGTCGGTAAGCACCAGAATATTATCATTTGGGTTGATGCTGGGGGGACTGATACAGCCTGCAATTAAGCAGGCAAAAGCTGTAATTAAGCATGTAAAAACAGCAGGCAGTTGCGCAAATATTCTTTTTCTCATTATTATTCCCCTTGCTTGAGTATTTCATACATTGGCAGTAAGTACACGATTCAGGATTACGCGCGCGCAGACCACTGCCAATAATTGCTATGTACCGAGATTTGTCGTATCGAAGATTAAATCACAGCCAAGTAAATGCAGCTGTTTGAAACTGGCCAGGCATTTATGAATGCGGGCCAACATTGATCGTCAGAACCGTATCCACTACCTACATTGAGAGCATTCAAAGGGCGACAAAGCCTCCATCGTTTGGGGAAGCTCAGAAAACCAAAAATGACCGCCAACATACAATTTCAGAATCCAAATCAAGGCTCAGAGTTAGCGCTGCAATAAGCACAGTCATCTGGCAAGCAGCTTGAATACCACCCTGCGCGGGATATGGTCGTGATACCGAGCAAGAACAACATCTGCAGATCAAACACATGACCCAGACGGTGCCAAAGTCATTTTTCGGCATTTGTTATGTTGCACTACCGGTTGCAGCTCTGACTTCAGCAGGGGTTATATTGTGCCATCGCTTGAATGCTGCGCTGAAGGCACTGTGTTCACTGTATCCCAGCAGCAGTGAAATTTCTAAAATGGAGAGCGAGGTTTTTTGCAGATAATAGTCTGCTTTTTGCTTTCGCAGATCCTCGAGAATCTGCTGATAGGTGCTGCTCTCAACCTGTAGGCGACGACGCAACGTTCGCTCACTCACGTTGAGATTCTTTGCTATGGCGGATTGTTCCGGCAAACCCTTTGGTAACTGTTCTTCTAACAATGACCTGACCTGTTGTTCAAACGAGCTCTCGCCTACCAAACCCTGTTTTAATTCATAAGCCTGATTTTGCATTAAGCGGTTAATGAAGGGGTCCGCGTGAGCAACTGGCTGGGCAAGCACTTTGAGGCCAAACACCATCGCACTTCGCGGTTGGTTAAATCGTATCTTACAACCATAAAATTCTTGGAATTGTTCAAGACTGTTTGTCGGCTTGTAGGTTAATCTGACTTCTCGGGGCCGAAGCATTTGACCGGTGAAGGTGCGCGCCAAGTACAATCGAGCCGCCAAAAAAACATCCTCGATCAGTCGCGACTGGGTCTTGCCGACCATGTGCCACTGCAGGATGGCCTGATCCGGTTGCTGGATAAGCTCGGTGTTGCAACCGCTGAGCACTACCGATTCGTATTTTGGTATTAGTTTAACAGCATCCCCCAAGGTTCGACAGCTTGCGACCGCATAACCAAGAGCACTAAAACAACCGGGATGTAAGCCTTTCGCCAGTTGTAATCCGATACTATCCGCCCCGTATTGATTGGCAAGAGATTGCAGTAGGACGACCAGTTGCTCAGTTGGAATTCGGGCGGTGGGGTCGATAAGTTGCTGTTCTGACAGCTGTGATTCTTTCAACGCCCAACTGGCATCCAAGTCCAATTTGACAGACGCCTTCACTATGCCGGATACAAATGCCGCAATCACAGAGGACGCGTTTCTATTTTCCTGTGCCGCTTTCATAACAGATTGGCTACCTGCAAGTATCACCCATTAACATTCTTGATTTAGATCTGCACTCACTAATTGGCCTGCTTTGCAGTTTAACTGAGACTTTGGTTCTGTCACAATAGCTCGCCAGAATCCGCAACTACCAACTGCCAAACAAAAAGGAGCTGCAACAGCTCCATTTCACATCGTTAAAAGTACCTGTGGTTAGTTCAGGCAACTACCTACGAGCAATCCAAAGGGTGCACAAAAAGGTCACAAGCATAAATACGTTATATCAATAAAATTCAAAGCCAATCTTAACATGCTGTTTTTATTATTTATTATTGATCGGGCATGCAAGATTTGAACTTGCGACCCCCTCGTCCCGAACGAGGTGCGCTACCAGACTGCGCCAATGCCCGATACTTTGCAAAAAAGCCAATCTACTGACTCTCCGCCGGTTTGAGATAAACCGGTTCCATATCCGCTAAAAAGGCTTTATCCGCCTCCTGCAAATGATTGTATTTCATAATCTGATGGATAGTGTCCACGTAGGCCTCTCCTCTTTCGGAGTATTTATCCAGGGTCTTTGTCAATTCCCAGCCGCTTGCCGGCAGGCCCTGCTGACGCATTTTTTGCCTTTTGCTGCGCATGCGCTGGTAGGCTGCATTGGTATTCAGGTTCAGCATATACGCACTCACCGAGTCCTGGGGCGTATCAAACCTGGCGATAGTATAGTTACCCAGCTCTTTACGTTGCTGCTGCACTTTAATTCCCTTACCACTAAAATCCCATTGACCAAACAGCGCATTACCCAAAACAGCAAAGCGCGAAGATCCCCATCCACTTTCTTCTGCTGACTGAGCCAGCGCCAATGAAACCGGAATAATATCCACTCGACTGATCAACTCAGTCATCGCCTCATCGTCCAGCGCCAACTGCGCAGCCTTAATCACCCGATACTTTCTGGCGATTGTCATCAGTTTCTCATTACTTTGATTATCGCCCGCCTTAATCGCTGCCAGCACAAAATCACGCTCTTTTTGAATCTGTTCGTTGGAAGTCAAAATCAGCGGAGCACCGAGGCGAAAAAATATGCGCTTTTTATCCACCACAGGCATCTGGCTGGCACCCTCCTTCCAACGCTGGGGAATACTCATCAGGTAAACTCTCGGCACTTCTCGAATACCTGCTTTCCACCGCTCGGGCGTGTAATTTAATGACTCAAATAATTTGAGTACATCCTGATAGGAATAAGACTCTACCTTTTGTGAGTCGAGTTGCACACTCGATTTTTCGCGCTTATTCGCATCAATTTTAACGCCAGCACCCTCTTCTTGCTGCTTCTCACCACAGGCGACAAGCACCAATACAACCCAGATTACCGAGAATATTTTTTTCATTGTTTCACCTGTTTAAAAAGAGTCTTGTATTGCAATTTTTACGCATAGACTATAAAAGGAATCGATATTACCCTGCGTAAAGTAACCAGTAATTTTCGTTTTATCAGCAGAGGTTTTGATGGCATGTTATCGCTATCCGGGGAGCGCCTGGTTCATACGGAAATCAGTTCAAGCAAGCCGATGCGCTATCGCATGAATGAAGTCACTCAACAATATGCAGAAGCGGTCAAAAACCAACTCACACACCATTACATTAGATCATTGTATAGACAGCAACAGCCGCCCAGGTCAACAGTAATAGTAACCAGGGCAGCCAGTGTTGGCGATCTTGCACCACGGTCGACGGCGGCCCTTCAGGCTCTACGGGACGCTCTTTATCTCGCTTCAGCTGTTTGAGCTTCTTGTCCAGTTCCCGCTCTTTTAAACTTTGCTGCTTTTTATATTGCTCTAGCCCTTTTTGAATGCCCTGAGCAATAATCCTGGTTTCCTCTTTTGTTTGCCCCGCTTTCTGCAAACTACGAGCAATAATCATCGCCTCATCATGTATCGCTTTTATTGTTCGTTTATTTGAATTTCCCTTAGCCATATCAATTGTTGACTCCCAAAATCAAAAACACATGCTGGAAAAGACCCGCTTTATGTGCCTGATCTCGCCGGTTCGGAGATCAATACGCTGCATGTGAATTAGCCGCTATGATAACGCGCTGACAGTTCGTGCACGGATTCAATAAACACTCCAGCATTAGCTGGATCGACTTCAGGGGTAATACCGTGGCCGAGGTTAAAGATATGCCCAGGCCCATTGCCATAGGAGGCAAGAATACGTCCGACTTCATTACGAATCGCCTTCGGTGAAGCGTAGAGCATGGTTGGATCCATATTGCCCTGTAGCGCAACTTTATTGCCAACTCGCTGACGCGCTTTGCCAATATCAATGGTCCAATCCAGACCTAGTGCATGAGCACCACTATCGGCGATTGACTCCAGCCACAAGCCGCCGTTTTTGGTGAAGATAATCACCGGAACTGTTCTACCCTCACGCTCCTTTATCAAGCCTTTAACAATGCGCTGCATATATTGCAGTGAAAATTCCTGATAAGCGGACTCACTTAGGGCACCACCCCAGGTATCAAAAATCTGTACCACCTGTGCCCCGGCATTAATCTGGGCATTAAGGTAGCTGATAACAGAATCTGCGAGTTTACCAAGCAACTGATGCATTAACTCAGGCTTATCAAAAGCCATGGCCTTGGCGTGGCGGAAGTCCTTACTGGATCCACCCTCAACCATATAGGTCGCCAAGGTCCAGGGGCTACCCGAAAAACCTATCAAAGGCACAGAGCCATTTAACTCCCGACGAATAGTTCTCACTGCATTCATCACATAACCCAGATCTGCATCACCATCGATGACCGGCAGGGCATCAACATCTTGCTGATTACGGACGGTTTTACGAAAACGCGGCCCCTCGCCGGTTTCAAAATAAAGCCCCAAACCCATCGCATCGGGTACGGTCAAAATATCAGAGAACAGAATAGCGGCATCCAGTGGATAACGTTCCAGCGGCTGCAAGGTTACCTCACAGGCCAGCTCGGCATTTTTGCACAAATCCATAAAACCCCCAGCCTTTGCCCGGGTGGCGCGATACTCGGGCAAATAACGACCAGCCTGGCGCATCATCCAGACAGGCGTGCAATCGACGGGTTCGCGCATCAAGGCTTTTAAAAAACGATCATTTTTTAACTCAGACATCTTTTTTCCTGTTACCGATGGGTAAGAAGGCACACTTCAATGAGGGGGTTAATATCGGGCGCCAATATAAGGGAGAGTACTATACTCCAAGAAAATACAGTATGCCATCAGCGGCGATTGCCCCGTGATGGGTCATACAGGTCAAAGATTCCACGGCGCATTGGCGCAGCTACTGGTGGCTAGCCTGGCTTTCCAGTTGTGTGATCAAACCGAAACCGCAGCTATCTCTCGTGTCGCAGGGATTATAAAGGCCGGCTTTAAATCAAGCACTTACAATACAGGCAAGTCGAGAGCTCAACGTAAGAGCACCGCTAACAAATGAACCTCCCATAAACAACTCTAGTTCAATTTTACTTAACGAGAGATAATTTCCTTGTGAACCGAGGAAAGCCGCTTTGCCCAGGGTTTTTGTTTTTGGAGCTTACTCGGTAAACGCTTAATCCCCTTTTGGGCATCAGCAGAACTGGCAAACTCTCCAGTAACCACCATATAGAGGGTTTTGCCATTGAGTGTGCGCCGATAAGTTTGGGTTTTAATATTCTTGGGCAAGTGCTTAATATAGTCATCCAGTCGTTTGCGATCACTCATACCTACCAACTGCAGTACATAGTGATCACCTGGACTAGCCAGCAATTTCTGCTCACTTTTATTATAGGGAGATGATTTTATTTTGCTGATCTTAGGAGCCTCGCTAACGGACTGTGCAGCTTTGGCTGGTTCCTTAACGACGATTTTGGCTGGTTTTTCAGTTTGTTGATTGAGAGAATTTTCAGCCGCTTTTGGCTGCGCCGAGGGGTTTTTGACAATACTTGTGTTTTTACTCTTTTCTGTCTGCTGCTTGTTGGCATTTGAGACTATGGATTCTTTGGTTGTAGTATTTTCATGGCTCACCGCCTTTTTCCGAGCACTTACCTTTTCTTGGGTACTTTCCTTTTGATTGATACTCGCTTTTTTATTTGAGCTATCTTTTTTATCCCTGCTTGGTGGCAGTGCCAAACTGACAATCTTTTTATTTTGCCGATTCTTTTCTTTGTCATCATCGGTTTCAGGTAGCGCCACATCCGCCACTGACTGCTGATCAGACAGCTTAGCACTCGTCGAGGGATCATCATCGGACCAGATGATCGCCAGCATAACAAGCGAAAGACCGATAGCACCACCAATAATCAGAGGCAAGCGATTGGCCATCGGCCGTCGTTGTGCTGCCTGCATCAACTCGTAAAGAGTATCTGTCGACAACTGGTTCACCAACGATGGAACGCCACCACTTTGCTTGAAAATAGTGTTTAACTGCTGTTCGCTAAAAGGTAGTTTCCCCTGCCAGCCTGCAGTTTCCATACGATAGGCGATGTATTCCAGCATCTGCTCAAAACTGTATGGATGCAGCTGCCATGTCTGTAGTGTCAGTTTATCCGCTAAGTGATCAAGCCAACTGCCTGAACGCTCGGTAAAAAACACCAGATGAAAGGATTCTTTATAATCAAGTTGAAACTGAGCTAAAACCGATACGGTTTCAAGGGGAAGATTGTGTGCATCATCTATCAACACTAATAACAGTCGATCGCATTCATTGGTATTGGATAAAAAATTAGCTAGCGAGGTTAATGCATCACTATCAGCATTGGCTTCACCAAGAACCTCCATCACCGCCGCCGCAAACTGGCTTTCATCCATCATTGGATTTGCTACTATTGCCGCAATATCAGTGTCATCAGCGACAGTATCAAAAAGCGCATCAAGAATAGTCGTTTTGCCAACACCCGTCTCGCCACAAACAGCTAACAAGCTATTATTGTAACGGGCATGATGGCTGAGATCCTCAAGCAGTTCAGCGCGCTCTCCACCAGGGAAAAACAAGCCCTCCACACCTTCGTTCAGGAAAGGATCTCTATCAAGTTTGTAATAGTGGGGGATGTCCACCATGGCAGCACGTATCCGCTTTTATATTATCTGGAAAACCCGGCTATCCTTGAGTGCAATATTAATGACACTGCTCATCAAGAAAAGATTCCAACACCTTATTATTAAAATCACTACTTACTACAGCTTCGCCTAAATGCTTTAGAAGCACCAGCCTTAAACGTCCATCAAGTACTTTTTTATCGACGCTCATCAAAGACATAAACTGGTCGGCACTCATTCCCTCAGGGGACTCGACAGGAAGGTTGAATTGTTTGAGCAAACAAGTAAGCCTGCCCACAACAGAACTGTCTAACCAACCAAGTTGCTGGGAAAACTCAGCGGCCATCTTCATTCCAACGGCAACGGCTTCCCCATGCAGCCAACTACCATAACCCTGAGCGGTCTCTATTGCATGACCAAAGGTATGCCCAAGATTTAATATCGCTCGAATACCACCTTCCCTCTCATCCTTAGCAACAATATCTGCCTTGGTTTTGCACGATACTTCGATAGCATAAGTCAGTGCCGTCATATCTTTTGCAAGCAATTTATCGATGTTATTTTCTAACCACTCGAAAAAATCGGCATCGGCTATTAAGCCATATTTAATAACTTCAGCGATACCTGCTGACAATTCTCTTGAAGGCAGAGTATTTAATGTTAAGCAATCAGTTAGTACGCAACGTGGCTGATGAAAAGCGCCAATCATATTTTTACCCAGCGGATGATTAACGCCTGTCTTTCCTCCTACCGATGAATCTACCTGGGATAACAAAGTGGTAGGAAGTTGAATAAAGTCTACCCCTCGCTGATAGCTTGCCGCTGCATAACCGGTCATATCACCAACCACACCGCCACCGAGTGCAATCAAGGTGGTGGTACGATTATGCTTATCGTTTAATAGTTTGTCGTAAATACTGCTAAGAACCTGCAGGTTTTTATACTGTTCGCCATCGGGCAACACCAGGTGGGAGGTTTTCATAACAGAAAGATTATTCAGCACACGGTCTAGATAAAGCGGTGCTACTGTCTCATTGGTAACCACCAAGACCTGGCTTCCACGTATATGCTTCAGCAGAAGCTCTTTATCAGACAGTAAATTCTCGCCAATATAGATAGGATAACTTCGATCCCCAAGATCAACCTGCATGGTTTGCATAGACATTTTCACATTAACGAAAGATGCACGCAATTTACCATAAATTGGTTTTCAAGGCGAAGGTCATAATCATAACTTGCTCAAAGCTTTATACGCGCCTTTCAATTACTGCTTGCAATAATTAAGCGGTGGAGTCTTCAGATAGGCGCTGAGCGATTTCCTTGGCAACAGCTTTGGGATTGCGGTTATCGGTGAGGACAACAGCATCTGCAACAGAGCGGTAAAGTGGATCACGCAGATCCATCAAGTCCTGTAAAACCTTGCGAGGATTATCCGTTTGCAGCAAAGGGCGTTTTTTATCTTTAGAGGTTCGACCTACCTGCTGATCAACAGATGTTTGCAGGTAAACCACATAACCGCGAGTACGAAGCAACTGTCTGTTTTCATCGAGCAAAACGATACCACCCCCGGTTGCCAACAATAGCGGTGAACTCTCTGACAACTCCGCAAGAATACCGCTCTCACGATCACGGAACCCAGCTTCACCTTCGACATCAAAAATCCAGGCGATATCAGCACCGGTTCGCTCTTCAATTTCTTTATCGGTATCTTTGAAGGGTAGGCTAAGCTCTGCTGCTAACAAACGGCCGATGGTCGTCTTGCCGGCCCCCATGGGACCGACCAGAAAAATATTATCGTATTTCCCCACTATTCAACCAAAGTGTCAGCCAGAATGCGTGGCGTAATAAAGATTAACGTTTCGGTTTTTAACATACTCTTAGTGTCATTGCGGAACAAGCGCCCCAGATAAGGGATATCACCCAGGAACGGTGTTTTTGTTGTAGTTTTAACATCTTCCGTTCTGAATATTCCACCCAACACCACTGTTTCACCATTTCCAACCAGAACCTGTGTTTCAATGGCTGTAGTATCAATCAGAGGAATCTGCGAGTTATTTTCGCCGGAAATAAAGTCACCAACCGAATCCTGGTTGATTTTCAGATCCATAATAATTCTATCATCAGGAGTTATATTAGGTGTCACTTCCAGCTTCAACACCGCCTCCTTAAACTTAACAGTGGTACGACCGCTAGATGCAGATTCCAGATAAGGAACCTCTGTACCGGATTTGATAACTGCTGTCTGCTTATCACCGGTAATTATTTTTGGCTGAGATACAACCTCACCACGCCCTTCTGACTCAAGCGCAGACAGCTCCAGGTGCAATAAACGGTTATTCTTCACATAGCCCAGCATAAACGAGCTGGCCCCTATATCCGGCACACCCAAATCGACAGCCATAGTATCAACAATATTAACAGTGTCCCCATTGGCGAAATCAGTAAATGCGTTGGTATTACCCGTAATGGCTCCGCCATCAAGAGAGCCAGGAGCTCCATCACCTAAATCAGCACCACCCCAACGAACACCCAGTTTCTCTGTTGCATCAGATTGCGCAATAACAAGGCGCGCCTCAATCAACACTTGACGAATAGGTACATCAATCAATTTAATCAGCCGACGGAATTCCTCCAGTTTCTGAGCAGTTTCTGTGACTAGTAGTGAGTTAGTACGCTCATCAACAATCACCGACCCTC
>JAUXDF010000197.1 GCA_030618505.1 Spongiibacteraceae bacterium
GGCAACTTTTGCCTTAGGCTTGGTTTCAGCTTTAGCTTCAACCTTGGTCTCTTCAACCTTAACATCTACTGCTTTATCTTCTGTAGAAACCTGATCTGTTGTAGCCATGATTACTCTCCTAATCAGCACCTAAGGGCTGTATCAATAGTGAATTAAATCCTTCATTACTGATTATGGAGAAATTTATTAGAAAGCGCATTCTAGTTGCGCCATTTTTCAAGATTGTAAAACTAGGACTCTAGAATTTTCTTATATTTCTTAAGCCAACGCTTAAACATCATCCCCATCACCATACGAGAGGCAGGGATAAAAAACGCGCCTATTCCTGTCAACTGAATTGCCACAGTCCAGGTCAGACGAATTCCATCGGCTGTTTTCTCAATAATATAATCTTCGCCAAAGGAGACCATTCCGCTCATGGTGCTCTCTTCCACATAAAAAGCGATATGCTCACCCTCCTCCCAGACAAAGAAGTTTTCCTTAACGGCATTACCGCCGGCCAGATAGACCGTGCGGGTGGCACCCTGTTTAAAAGGTTTGTCACAGGTCCACTCAACTTTGGATATCGCTGGTGCCCACTCGGTCCAGACGGTGTCTCCAGAAAGTGTCTCCATCAATCTTTCAACACTGCATTTAGCATCCATAACAGTAGTCACACGCAGGTTTGCGGTGTTAAAAAAGTCCAGCGTGACTGGCTTCAGTACTTCAAAATTCTTCATCTTCGGTATACTCTTTTTTATTTCTCTTGTTTCTGCCATCAACCTTGGGAGCAGCGCTTAGACCTCTGGGTCAAAGGTGATATGCATTTCCTTGATACCAACAACAAAGTTGGACATCAGGTTTCTGGGCTCGCCCACCAGCTTGGGATTGCGCAAACGCGGAATTATCTCTTCGAACATCACTTTTAGCTCCTTACGGGCCAAATGCGAGCCCAGGCAAAAGTGCTGACCGATACCAAAGGTACGATGCTGATTTTTCAAATCTGGCATGCGCTTTGTGCGCAGAATATCAAACTGATCAACATCCTCTCCGAACACTGCTTCCTCATGATTCACCGAAGGATAAAACAGCACCACTTTATCGCCCTTCTTTATTTCCTTATCGCTCACCTTTACATCCTCCATCGCGGTGCGATGCATATGAATAAAGGGAGGATAAAATCGCAGTATCTCTTCAATGGCATCCGGAATTAACGAGGGATCATCCACCAGCATTTGCAACTGTTCGGGATGTTCCATTAAAACGCGCATACCCTGACTGGTAGCCGTCCGGGTAGTTTCAACGCCGCCGGCAATCAGGATTAAAAAGAAGGAGCAAAATTCAAACTCATTCAGGTGTTCACCCTCTACAGCACCACTAAGCAGCGCGTGCAAAACCGTACCTTCCTTTGGATCAGCCTCATGCTTGGCTGATAGCTCCATAGCTATACCAAACAGTTCAGCTGCGGCCGTCTGGCCATCTTCCTGGGAGACGCTCAGCTCAGGGTCATCCATCCCCAGCATGATATCTACCTGATCAGCAAAGCGTTGGCGCTGATCAGAAGGCAATCCCATTAGCGCGCATATAACAAACAACGGCATCTCTTCAGCCACTGTAGAGACAAACTCGCATTCTCCCTTAGCGGCAACCTTATCAACGATATTTTTTGCGAACTCTCTCATCATCGGTTCAAGTGCATCTACCGCTTTACTGGTAAAAGCATTTCTGACGACACGACGGTATTTAATATGATCCGGCGGATCCATATTAATAATCAATTGACGCATAATTTCCATGCTCTCAGGGTCATCGTCGCCATTTTGAGGATGAGACAGTTTTTCCCGTGAGGAGAAGATCTTTGGGTTTTTAGAAACAAAGTCCAGGTCATCACGCTGGGTTATTGCCCAAAAATCCCCATCGGAATTAGCATCGGAGGGATCTTGCAGCGCAACCGGACATTGCTCACGCAGGGTTTTAAAATATTCAAATGGAATGCCCTTTTGATAGGTCACAGGGTTCATCAGGTCGAACTGAAAGGGGCATTTTTCTGGCATTGAATTGCTCCGAGTTTATGCTTTTTATGTTTCTAGACTATAGCAATCATATTACATACGGCAGACATGTAAAGACACCTTGTTTGAAATCAATGACAGCTTTGTAACGAAGGAAATTCCCGACTATAACCTCGAGTTATCAAAACATAGGGAAGGAGCTTAAAGAAGGAGAGTAAGCGAACTTTAGAATAGGAAAAGAGACCGAGAAAAGGCTCTGGAAGAAGGCACACTAGGCCACCTGCCGAGCTGAATAAAATCAAAACCCTCGACCGTCACTTTCTTAATACTTTAGTAACTTATTCAGCATAATGAAATAAACAATCAGAACTCACCATTTTCGTCATCCCCGAGGTTTTTTGTCGGGGATCCAGAGTTCTGCAAACTGGATTCCGGCTAAAAGACTGCCGGAATGACGAACTTTGTGCCTTTACTGAATAGTTACATACTTTATTTCTTTTCTCCGGACTCAGGAATCCAGTAAACCGGATAGTTTGAATGCTTATAGGGAGAAAGTTTGTAGTTGGATTGCACAAAGGCTACCAGATCGATCAACTGGGTGACTGTCATCACATCATTAAAACTGACCATCTTCGATTCGCCACCCTCGCTAGCCATATCAGTGGAATCTCTCCGCGCCACTCGGTGCGAGGGATTGATAATGGAAGTAACCAGCTCGCCATAACTTTTGATGTGCGTGGTTTCTCCACCAAGAACAACTGACACACCAGAAGATGCGCCATCGCCCAGCTGTGCCACTTCCTTGCTGACATGACAGGCATTGCACTTAAATTCTATAAAGGCAGCCTTGCCCCGTTCTACATCGCCGTCTGGCAATGAAAACCCGACTGACCCCTTCGGCCCAGTATCACAACCGGCTAAACATATTGCTCCTAACACCAACAATAAACGTGGAATAGTACGCATAAACTCTGTCTCCATATCATTCAATAACAAGCTCACCGCCTGCATATAACAACACATCCGGCGAACCCCATCACCCCGAAGTTAACATGAAGAAGTGGCTTAACGATTGACAAGAATCAACTATAGGTCTGATGCGACCCGCAAAAAACTCTAGACCTGACAGGCTAATATTTCGTGATTATAGTGCTTAGCAAAAAGAGCAGTGACAAGCCCAGCAGGTTTTTTCATCCAGCCTTGGCTATCATTTTTTTATGTTTTTAAATGGCATAAAAAAACCGCCAAAGCAGCGGTTTTTTTATACCTGAATTAATACCGCCTAAGCAGACTTTTTCACGCGTAACAATCCTAGTCCAGCCAAGCCCAAACCAAATAAAGCGATAGAACCTGCCTCAGGCACAGAACTAACGGAGATGTCATCCAGAAAGTTCCCATAGGTCAGTTTATTGTTATGGTAACCCACTTGGGTAAAAGTCAGTGTTGTTGAGCTACCCTGAGCAGTAAAAACATCGCTAAAAACACTCCACATATCCGTTGTGTGATCATCCACTAATGAAGACAAGTCACCCGCCGTCACTTTAAATGATTCATTACTCTCAACCGACGCTCGGCTCTCTTCGTCACCAAGCCTTGCACGATAATCGAAGGACAAAACGTATTTTTCACCGGCTTGCGTACCAAAAGTCTGAGAGATAGAAAACAGGGCGCCACCCGCATAGTGCGCATTAAGCTCAGCAAACTGCTTACCCTCAGTAGCATCAATCCCCTGAAAGCCACTTTCCCAGATTTCAATATTACTATCACTATCTTCCCAACCGGTAACATCACTGGCATTCCAATAATCCCAGCCAGTCGCCCCGCCACGTAGACCATCACCAACCAGCGGATTCTCAAACCCACCATTAACAATAAGATTGGCATTAGCAACAGAGGCGAAAGCAAAAGTTGCAGTAACCACGGCAATCCGTGTGCCTATAACCATTCCTTTAGTTAGTCCTTTCATAAAATGATGCCTTTAAAATATTAAGAAATACCCCGATCCGGGCTAGCCATGTAGCAAAAAACACGCCCAAATACTAACATACTGATATTAAAGGAAATAATACCAGCGAATAAACCCGACAACGTTACTACTGTAATAAATATCGACGTTTTTTACCGCTCGTTCTACAAATAACATAAACGGGAGCACAATCAGGGTATTACATTAAAAAAACGGCGGTAAATCAGGCTTTACCAAAAGATATTAATAACATTCTGTAAACAATATCGACACAACCAAAACTATTCAGCGTTACTAGAACCCAAAGCCAACACCAATCATCAATCCAGAGACATGCACGTCATACACAAAATCATTATCATCATAATCCACGGCAATAAACCGATAGGCGTAACGCATCGAAATATTTTTTGTCAGTTTCTGATCCACCGCCAGCATTACCTGTGTCGTGCTTTCCGAACCCACACCAAAACCAGCACTCTCCAGACTCGCCCAATAAGCCCATTTTTCACTTAATTGCCAGCGACTCAAAATGCCAATAATGGGATCAATCCAGTCATCGCCGATATCACGGGTAAATACTTCTTCGGTTTCAACCACCGTCAGATCCATTTGACCATCCACTTCCGCCACGCGCACGCCGCCGTATACATAAAAATTAAATTCTTCATCATGTAAAAACCGGTATCCGACATCAACATCCCAAAAAGTTTGCTCGGCGGTGACATCAGTATTCCAGAGTTTACCAGGCTCAACATTATCAGACTCGATGGAAAACGCTTCTGTCCATAACAACCAGTTTCCCTTACTGGCGCTAAGTGCAAGCAGACCCGTACTTTTGGTACCAGAATCCAGTTCGGAAGCAAAATCTACAACAACCTCTCCTTCATCTACATCCACAGTTATTGAAGGCAGCTGAGCAATATCCCCCTTTTGTTTTGCCGCCCAATAATAGGGGGCAACCTCAAAGCGCCACTCATCAGCACTACTCAAGGGCGCCAGCAGCATAGATAACACCATAAACGGCACTGCAGATGACATACCGGCCAGCACTTTTAATAACATTGGCGAACTTTTACGCATATTCAACACCCTTTCTTCCTTATATATCGCAATAATTTTTCAGGCAGTGCTCGCCCGGCAAGCACACAATTTATCGTTGAATGGTACTTAGTTAGTGCCCATCCAGAAATTAGACAAAGAGATCCTGGCCAACGCAAATCTTGGGCCTTGAAAAGGCCTAGGAGCTAGATTTGCGTTGGCCAGGAGCAGACTTAATTTTCGAAAACTTCCGGTTTCTGGTTAGGCACTAGATATCAAGGAATGATTTGAGGCTCAATTTCCAGTGTAATATCAAACAGCTGTTTGACAGAACACTGTATTTTATCAGCCAGTCGAAGCAGTTCGGTGCCACTTCCCCCATTTTTATTTACTAGCACCAAAGCCTGCAGGGCGTGTACTCCCACCTGGCCAAGATCCTTTCCCTTCCATCCCGCCTGTTCAATCAACCAAGCTGCAGCTACTTTTATGCTGCCATCCATTTGATTATAGAGAGGAACTTCGGGGAACTGCTGCTGCAGTTGCTGGCATTTAGCATTACTAATAATAGGGTTTTTAAAAAAACTGCCTGCATTGGGCAAAACGCTGGGGTCAGGTAATTTACTACGCCTCATTTGGCAAACTATTTGTCGGATCAGTGTCGCTTCAATTTCAGCGTTTTGCTGCACCTCGCCATCGTTCACAAGCGCTTGTACGGCTTCACGCAAACCACCATAAGCAAGATTCACCTGAAATCGCTTTTGTAAACGAAACGCCACGCGAGTGATCACCACCTCTCCTTTTAAGTGACCTTTGAAAATACTGTCTCGATAAGCAAACTCGCATTGTTTGGCAGAAAGCTTGCGAAGAGAGCGATTTTTAATATCCCAAACCTCCACCCACTCGATTGCTTGAGCAACCTCAGCACCATAAGCACCTATATTTTGTATCGGTGCAGCACCGACACTACCCGGAATAAGAGACAGGTTTTCAAGTCCGAACAAGCCCCGATCCAGACAAAACTCCACCAACTCGTCCCAAACCTCACCGGCAGAGGCAATCACAAGACCACTGCTTCCCTCATCAAGCACCTGAACACCTTTAAGTGCGATATACAGCACCAGACCCTCAAGATCCTCACGGATAACAATATTGCTGCCACCAGCAATAACCCAAAAAGGAATTTTCTCGCGAGAGCTGAAAGCCAATGCAGACTTTAGCTGATCCATATCTGATATTTCAGCGAAGTAGCGTGCTTTCGAATCAATATTCAGGGTGTTAAAGGATTTTAAGGAAATGTTTTTAGAAATCAC
>JAUXDF010000392.1 GCA_030618505.1 Spongiibacteraceae bacterium
TTCCCACTTGGCTTCCCATATTGCCGCTTTTAATTCGGCGCTATCGTAGCGCTGTATGGCAATGGGTTTGTCACGATGGCTCCATAGGCTCCAGGCGGTCAGTAGGCTAATCATTAACAGTGCAGGGAGTAGTCCTGCTAAAAACAGTTGTTGGATGGTGAAGGGTTCGCCAACGCCCATCTGTTGGGCAATGATGCCGTAGAGTATCAGTGGTAGTGAGGGGGCTAGCAGCAGGCCGAGGCTACCGGTGCTGGTGATTAGACCGAGGCTGAATTTTTCAGAATAACCGACCTGTTGCAGGGCGGGGTACAGTAGTGCACCAATCGCTACGATGGTGACGCCGGAGGCACCGGTAAAGGCGGTAAATAGCGCGCAGGTGATAAAGGCGATCAGTGATAAGCCACCGGGAAACCAGCCGATCAGTGCCTGTGTGACTCGAACAAGTCGAGTGGACGTTTTGCTTTCCGCAAGGATGTAGCCGGCCAGGGTGAACAGTGGCAGGGCAACCAGCAGCGGTGTGTCGGTAATGCGATACATCTCTACGGCAATGACCATTAAAGGTACATCGGTAAGGTAGAAGCCCAGCATGGCGGCGGCCAGTATTACCACAAAGAGTGGTGCGCCGCAGAGGGCGACGAAAATCAGCAGGGCGGCACTGAGACTGGCGATCATGATTGCCCCTGTTTAACAAACAGCGTTATTGCCTGGAAGATAAAACGCAAGGCCATGCTGGCCAGTGCAAAGGGAATAATGGCTTCGCAAAACCAGACTGGCACTGAGAGAAAGGCCATCGCGCCGTCTTCGTGTTCTATCAGTACAAACTGCGCGCTATAGTAGCTGGCGGCGGTACATAGAACAGCACTGAAGAGCAGGGCTGTCAGGGCAATAAATAGTTGTGGTTTGCCGGTAAAATAACGTTTTAGGATGTCGATGGAGATATGTTCACCATCACGACTGGCGCGCATGGCGCCAAACATGGCAATCCACAATACCAGAATGCGCAGGGCGTTTTCTGCCCAGACCAGGCCGCTATCGGCGAGATTGCGCAGTAGTATTTGAGTTACCGAAAGGCCAACCAGACCCAGCACCAGGGTGACCAGGGTTAAGTCTTCCAGTTTGTGCAGTGGTTTGATGATCGTGCTGAGTTTGTTGGGCATGTTATCGCGTGTTTTATTGTCCGTTAGCTGCTCGGTATTCATTGAGCAGTGTATCCATGGTGCTTAATGACTCACGGGATATTTGCCCGGCGCTGGTCAGTTTGTCGACAGCCTGTTGGGACTTCTGCCGCCATTCGTTAACTTCATCTTTATTGGGGGTGATAAATTCAATTCCCTGGGCTTTTAATGCGACATAGGCGCTGAGGTTGTCTTTGCGGTTTTGCTTATCAATTTGTTTAAAGGCGGTTCCCATAATGTCGCGAACGGTCTTTTGATCCTGATCTGATAGTTTGTAAAAGACTTTTTTGTCGACCGCCAGCAGGGCATAAATATAGAGTAGTGGCAGGTCTGTCATGTATTTCACCTGAGTATGCCACTGCAGGGCGATGGCGCCAATTGGTGAGATGGTCACACTATCAATGAGTCCGGTTTGCAAGCTGGCCAGTACATCAGAGACACCCAGCGGGATGGGGCTAATGTCAAAGGCCTTGACGGCGTTGAGGGAGGTGGGGTCGTCGTTGGGAATCCATACTTTTTGCTTGCGCAAATCGGTCACGCTGGAGACGGGTCTGTTTGTCATCATATAAGCCAAGCCTGCTTCGCCGATGCCAAAGGTGACAAAGCCGCCTTTTTCAAGGCCATCCATGATTTGCTGATCCATTTTTGCACGCACATAGTCCACCTCTTCGAAGGAGCGAAACTTCAGAGGGAGGTTGTAGATTTGGCTATCACCGTAGAACTTCATTAATGAGCCGCCAGGAAAAGCGCCGCCGTGTAGCTGGCCGATACGGATTTTACGCAGTACGGCCTTGTCGCTACCCATGACACCGCCGGGGTAAAATTTAAATTTAACCCGTCCTTCTGTGGCTTTTTCAATGTCCTTGCCCGCCTTGCGCATAGTTTTCATCCAGCTCGAACCATCGGGTGATACCGAGGCAATTTTGATGACCTTGGCCTGGGCTAGTGGTGCGCCAAGCAATATTAGGCTGGTGATAAGGGCTGTGCAGTAAGTAATCAGTTTTTTTATAGTCATAGTTTTGTAAGCTGTTTTGTTAGAAATAATCCGCTTCTTCAGCGAGTAGTTGGGTGGCCTGCTGTTGCGCCAGGGCGTTAATCAGCGTCAGACCCTCTGCGTGAATATCCGCCGCCAGTACTTCCTTAAGTAGCTGGTGGTGCAACTCCTGGTCGAATACCAGGCGTGCATAACGTCTGGCATATTCAACTTTGGCGAGCAGGTGTTGCCCCTGAGATAATTCAATGGCTCTTTCAAAGTGGCTGCGACCAATCTCCGGTTTGCCGCCCAGCGAGGGGGGCAGCAGGGTGGCGATGCCGCCCAGATAAAGGTGGGCACCACCATAATCATAACTTTCATCGAGAATGATGACTTTCTCAAGCAGTAACTTAACCTTGGGTAGATCGGCGACTATTTGCCAGTCGTCGCTGTGAGCCTGAATATAGCCCAGCCAGCTGGAGGCCAGTGTATAAGTCAGTGCGACATCTTGTTTGTCCAGCTTTGCGGCAAGTACTTGTAACTCTTTGTAGGGTAAAGTGGTGATGCTGCAGAAGGTTTGCTGATACTGGCAGGCGGCCCGTTTTGCATAGTTGAAGCTTTTGCTGCTTAGCTTTTGTTGTCGCTCGCCCTCTGGCAGAAAAATACCGGCGTAGGCGCCATTTAACTTGGCGGCGGCGATGAGCAGTTCGGTATCAGGCTCGTCTCTAGCCATGCTGTCGATCAGGATCAGAAAGGTTGGCATTGCCTCGCTGACCAGTTGCGGGTCATCATTGTCTAGCATCGCCATAGAAATGTTGTCGGCAAGTTTGCCAGTTTGAGCGGCGATAAGGCTACTGCAGCCGCTGATTGCCATCAAGGCAGTGACACACAGAGGCAGTATCAGTGAGCGCAGGCAGATTGGGTCGCGGAAATGCTCTTTCGACAATGGAATCTTCAACAGTATTTCCTGTTTAATTTGGCGCCATACTTTACCACAGCTACTTCTTTAGTGCTGTCTGGATTTGTTGGGAAGTGAACTGGGTGTGCTTTTCTCATTTTTCAGTTCCCCTGTTTGTGCCTGATCATGGATATGCTTGTACACTGTTAGCTGCACCTCATTCTAGTCTTTGCTATGCCTGTTGTTTGGGTCGGAGACAAGGAGCTAATTAGTGCCTAACCAGAAACCGGAAGTTTTCGAAAATTAAGTCTGCTCCTGGCCAACGCAAATCTTGCGACTTAAAGGCCTTGAAAAGGCCTAGGAGCTAGATTTGCGTTGGCCAGGAGCAGACTTAATTTTCGAAAACTTCCGGTTTCTGGTTAGGC
>JAUXDF010000410.1 GCA_030618505.1 Spongiibacteraceae bacterium
AAATGACGCGCCCTAACGCAATAGGGACAATACTTTGTGGTATACATCTCTACTTCAACCACAGAACCTCCAACTATCCAAACAATGTAATTTCAAGCACTCTTTCCGCTACGTCTTAACGACTACTTTTTCACCAAAGGAAGCTGAGAGGCCTGCCATTCAGTCAAACCTCCACTGAGCTTGTAGACCGACTCAAAGCCGGCTGCCTTCAATTGCTTGGAGATAGCTCCGGCGTGCTGACCATGCTTGCAAACCAGAATGATTGGGCGGCTTTTGTACTTTTCAAGCTCCGAGAGGTGCTTAGCAAACTGAGCGTGTGGAATATTGATAGAGTCAACAATGTGTCCATTTTTGAACTCCGCTTTTTCGCGAATATCAAGCACCACACCTTCGTGTCTATTTATCTGGTTACTCAACTCCTGTGGTGACAGGCCTTTTGCGCCTTTTTTAGACTCATACAGTGCCAACATGGTCACCAAGCCTGCCAGAGTGCTCGCAAGAATCCACTGTTGGCTAATAAATTCTAAATATAACTCCATCGTATCTTTTCTGCCTTTGCGCTGTACTTTTCTAAAGGTCGGCAAGTATACACTTCTTAGGCGGGCTAAGAACTGCAAAATGCCGATATTCAGGCTTCTATTTAGATCTCCCCGCCTATACCTGCAAAGAGACTACCAAGGAAATTACCCAAACCGGTATAATGCAGGTAAAATCGCCAGCTTTTCACAAAGAGTATTAAGCTGAAGATGACGACAGATACTGCCATAAAACCTCTGGTTTTAGTTATTCTGGATGGCTGGGGCTACCGTGAAGCCTCTGAAGATAACGCCATACTCCATGCCAAAACCCCGGTTTGGGACAAGCTGTGGGCACAATCACCACATGCGCTGATCGCCACCTCCGGCCTCGATGTTGGCTTGCCTGATGGCCAGATGGGTAATTCAGAAGTGGGCCATATGAGCCTTGGCGCGGGTCGTATTGTCTATCAAAACATTACCCGTATCGATAAAGCCATCGAAGACGGTAATTTTTTCAGCAATAGCGCTTATATAGCCGCTATCGATAAATCCATCGCCAATAATAAAGCCGTTCATATCATGGGCCTGCTTTCCCCCGGCGGTGTACACAGCCATGAAAAGCAAATCATCGCAATGGTCAAAATGGCCGCCAAGCGCGGCGCAAAACAAATTTATGTTCATGCAATTCTAGATGGTCGCGATACACCACCGCGCAGTGCAAAAACCTCGCTGGAAAAACTCGACGGCGTATTAGCCGAAATCGGTTGTGGCCGTATCGCCAGTATTGTCGGCCGCTATTACGCTATGGATCGGGATAACCGCTGGGATCGAGTTGAGCGTGCCTACCGCTTGCTTACCGAGGGCACCTGCGAACACCAGGCAAGTTCTGCCACACAGGCACTAGAAGCTGCTTATCAGCGCGATGAAAATGACGAGTTTGTGCTACCCAGCTGCATTAGCAGTGAAGGCCAGCCCGCCGCCACCATAGACGATGGCGACAGCGTAATCTTTATGAACTTTCGTGCTGATCGCGCCCGTGAATTAACACGCGCTTTTGTCGATAGTGACTTTTCCGGCTTTGAGAGAAAAAAACACCCCCAGCTGGCTGACTTCGTGATGACCACCGAATACGCAGCGGATATCAAAGCAGCCTGCGCGTTCACGCCATTACAGCTCGACAACTCCATCGGCGAATACCTTTCCAACCAGGGCAAAACCCAGCTGAGAATCGCTGAAACTGAAAAGTATGCCCACGTAACCTTCTTCTTTAGTGGCGGGCGCGAAGCAGAATATCCCGGTGAAGAACGAATTCTGATAGCCTCCCCCGATGTTGCTACCTATGACTTGCAACCCGAGATGAGCGCCCCTGAGGTCAGCGATAAACTGGTAGCTGCGATAAAAAGCAGAAAATACCATGCGATCATCGTCAACTATGCCAATGGTGATATGGTGGGTCATACTGGTATATTTGATGCCGCAGTGCTGGCAGCACAAACTATAGACCACAGCTTGCAACAAATTCTTGATGCTATAAAAGAAGTGGATGGCGAGTGCCTGATTACCGCCGATCACGGCAACTGCGAACAAATGCAGGATTATGACTCAGGACAGGTACACACCCAACACACCACCGGGCCGGTTCCGCTGGTCTATGTCGGGCCACGAAAGGTCGAATTTACTGTTAGCAATGGTCGCCTGTCCGACATTGCCCCCAGCATGTTAAGCTTGCTAGGCTTGGAGCAACCCAAAGAAATGACGGGACGCTCTTTGCTTAGTATTAAATCTTAATTTCACCAAAGCACTGCGCCTTATCGCAGTGCCAGGATTGTCAGCTAATTCATGCAGCGCTTGCGTTCAAAAACCAGCCTCCTCTGGCCCACGCTTATCCTCACGCTGTTTTTTAGCCTGCAGATTTTCAGCCCGCAGGCATCGGCCAAACAGGCAACACAACAAGATCTTCAGCGGCTAAAAAAAGATATCAAAGAGCTGCAACACCAGCTCGACAACTACAAAGGCAAACGCAGCAATTTACGCAAATCATTACGTGATTCCGAAGTCAGCATTGGTCAGCTGCAAAGTAAAATCCGAAAAATACAGCGCCAATTACAACAACAAAAAAATGAGCTGCTTGCACTAAAAGCACAGCGCACCAAATTAAAACAAGCCAAGCTACAGCAACAGGAACTGATCGCCCAGCAGATTGTTGCCGCCTACCAAATGGGTCGCCAGAAAAAACTCAAAGTATTACTGAACCAGGAGAAACCGGACAAACTAAGTCGCGCCTTAACCTATTACGACTACTTCAATAAAGTACGCAGCAAACAAATTAGCGCCTACATCGACACCATTTCTGAACTTGATCAGATTGAACCGCAAATTAGCGAACGCACCGCCGCACTGCAGGATGCCAAACAAAGCTTTATCGCCCAGCGCCAACAACTGGGCATTCAACAAGCCCAGCGAGAAAAATCACTGAGTCGTATCGAAGATACTATTCGCGGTAAAGATGAAAAACTCAAAAGCCTCGAAAAGGACAGCAAGGAGCTGCAACAACTCTTAAATGCGGTTGAAGAAACCATCGCCAACCTCAATATTCCCAGCGATTACCGTCCCTTTAAAGCCTTAAAGGGAAAAATGAACTGGCCCGCCAAAGGCCGACTTAAAAACCGTTTTGGTCGCAGTCGCGGCGGCGGGTTGCGCTGGCAAGGCATCATGATTCGAGGCAATGAGGGCAGCGCGGTAAAATCA
>JAUXDF010000092.1 GCA_030618505.1 Spongiibacteraceae bacterium
GTTGGGCAAGCTCACCAAAACGATCAAGAAAGTCCTGTTTATCCTTTGAATCCAAAAATATATTACGCCTTTCCAGCCCCCTTCCCAACACGTGAAAGAGCCCGCCAGACAAATACAAACGCGCTTTCCCTGGCATCGCATTGACCTCCTCGTTCCTGAGCAGTCGATTAACTAATTTTTCAACAACAAATAACCACCGCCACACCCCCGCTATCACAACAACAAGCCCAACTCATTCTCCCTTAAATCCTTAAACTGCAGGCGTCCCCAGTGGCTACGTTGTTCACATCGGCCATAGATACTTTCATGGAGGCGCCTCCTTTGTATGTATTCTATATGTTCTAGGCAATTATTTGTGACACAGGTGTTGACGTAAATGTAACTAAATGGTTAAGATTGATGGCAATGTAACTAATCGGTTAATTCCATGAGCGACCATCATGAGCGACGATAAAGCGGCCGGGGAAAACTGGCGAATTCGCACAGAAGAAAAATTCCATCATTTTTCTGATGTCGTATATGACAATAAATTTAAAGTGTTATTTATTATTTTGGCGATGGTTGCCGCGCTTGCTGTCAATTTGCCCCGAATCACCTTCGACACCTCGACGGAAGGGTTTTTATACAAGGATGACCCTCAAATACTGGCTTACAACGATTTTAGAAATCAGTTTGGCCGGGATGAAAAAATCATTGTTGCCATTAAAACAAAAGATGTCTTTGATCCGTCCTTCCTGAAAACGCTGTTTACAATACATGATGATATCGAGCAAAACGCGCCATACATCAAGGAGGTCAACTCCTTAAAAAATGCCCGCAAAACCCTGGGTAATGATGATGAACTCATCGTGGAAGACCTGTTTGAAGAGGGTATTCCAGCTGATGCGGATCAATTGCAAGGGCTTAAGCAGTTCGCCCTGTCCAACCCTATCTATGAAAACCTGTATCTAAGCGAAGATGCAACGTTTACTACCATCATCATCTCAACTCAAACCTATACCTCTATCGGTGTCACTACGGAGAGTGAAAGCGATATGCTTGAGAGCGGCTTTGATGATGACGCTGATTATAGTGATAGCGACCTCGATGATGACATCGGCTTCAGCGAAGAAGGTTTTGACGAGGGTTTTAATGAGCCTGGCGCGGCGAATAACGGGTATTCGGCCTCAAGCCCAGACTCCGATTCAGACACGGCCACTCAGAGCCGTGAATTTATCAACGTACTTGAAACGAATCAACTCATTGCAGCGCTTGAAGACATTCTTGAACAATATCAAAGTGACGATATCAGTATTTATGTTGCGGGATCACCCATTGTAACCAAAAACCTGCAAGCCTCTTTGATCAGCGATATGTCGACTTTTATTATCTACGTGATCATGACCATCGCCTTTTTGCTAATGGTTATGTTTAAGCGCTTAAGCGGTATTATTCTACCGCTATTCATTGTTGTATTAACGCTGCTCGCCACGGTCAGCTCGATGGCGCTTGCGGGCGCCCCCATTACTGCCATGACGCAAATCCTGCCTTCCCTGCTGCTGGCAGTCGGTGTTGGCGCATCCGTGCACTTGCTGGCAATGTTTTATAAAAAGTATGATGAAGTGAAAGACAAGAAAGCAGCGATTGCTTACGCGCTGGGGCACTCGGGTCTTGCTATTCTTATGACCTCTGTAACGACAGCCGCTTCCCTTGCCTCGTTTTCTTTTTCAGATATCGCACCCGTGGCCAATCTTGGCATATTTTCTGCCCTGGGTGTCAGCTATCAATTAGTACTGACACTGGTGTTTCTGCCCGCACTGATTAGTCTTTTGCCGATAAAGCCCAAACAACATCCCCTCGATGAAAAGCCGATGCTGCTTGATCGAGTGGTACACAGCCTTGGGGTGATTTCGATTACCTATCCAAAAACCATTGTAAGTGTTGCGGCGTTAATCATTATTGTATCGCTGGCGCTGGCGTCTACCATGCAGTTTTCTCATAACCCCTTGCATTGGTTTGCCGCCGATAACGAGGTGCGCATCAACACTGAAGTCATCGATAAGGAATTAAAGGGCTCGATTACCATTGAAGTGGTTCTTGATACGCACAAGGAAAATGGTGTTTACGAGCCAAAATTCCTGAATACCATCGAAGACGTAACAGAGGTGATCTATACCTACAAAGGTGAAAACTATTTCATCGGCAAGATCATCTCTATCAATGATGTGATCAAAGAGATCAATAAGGCGCTCAATGAAAATCAGCAGAGTGAATACGTAATCCCGCAGGATAAAGATTTAATTGCGCAAGAGTTTTTGTTATTTGAAAATAGTGGCAGCGATGACCTGGAAGATATAGTCGATTCTCGATTCTCCAAGACGCGAATATCAATCAAGGCGCCCTGGGTGGATTCTGTTGAGTATGTGGACTTAATGGATGATCTGGAAATTCTGTTAAACGATGCCTTCAAAGACACTGCAACAGTGACTATCACTGGAACACTGCCAATCCTGGCGGATACCATTACCAAATCGATCAAAAGTACTATAGAAAGCTATTTGATCGCTTTTTCTGTGATCGTTGTTTTGATGATGCTCCTGTTAGGCAGTGTCAAACTCGGGCTTATGAGTATGTTCCCGAATCTCACCCCTATCATGATAGGTATAGCCTTCATGGTTGTATTTGATATGCCGCTGGATATGTTCACCATTTTGATCGGTGCAATTGCTATCGGTATGGTGGTCGATGACACCATTCATTTTATGCACAACTTTAATCGCTATTACCTGCAAACAAATGATGTGGATGAGGCAGTATTACTGACGATCAACTCAACAGGTCGCGCCATCTTTATCACCTCGATCGTGCTCAGCTCCGGGTTTTTGGTTTTTATGTTTGCCAGTATGACAAATCTATATAATTTCGGACTCATCACCGGCGTCATCGTTTTAATGGCTATGGTTTCGGATCTTGTTCTAATGGGTGCGATGATGAAGCTCATCATTAAGCCAAAAAAAACCATCGAGCCATCGAGCCATAAAGTAAGAGTAAGAGTATGACCAGGATAGATACCTCCCGGAAAATATTGGACTGTGCGAGCAGAATGTTCGCGCAACACGGTTACGACGGTACCATCATGGATGACCTGGCAGAACAATGCGGTGTTAACAAAGCCAGCATCTATTATCACCATAAAGACAAGGCCACGCTCTATGATAATGCGCTCACTGCAATTTTTACGCCGATTGCCGATGCTGTGATTGAAGCGGTAGAGGCCCAGGTGGAGCCGGTAAAGCAGTTGCGGGTCCATATAAAAACGTTTGCCAGGGTCACTGCCGACAATCCCTGCTTTGCCTCCATTCTAATGCGGGAAATGGCGTCGGGGGGCGCGAATATGCCGGTGCCGGCTCGACAACAAATGCAACGTATTCTTTTTTTACTTATGAGGATTCTGCAATCAGGAGAATCTCAAGGAGTCTTTAGATCCTCTGATGCTCTAATTATTCACTTTATGATTATCGGCACTCTCAACCTTTTTGTGATCAGTATTCCATTGCGGCAAACGTTGCCTGCAACTGATCAATTGGAGCAACTGCAAAATTCCAATATTGAATCTGCCGCGGACCAAGTTGCCACAACAATTATCGCGTCTTTGTTAGTCAAATAGAAAGTCAAACAGCTTTATTTAAACGCGGCTAGTGAGGTTAAATATGAAAACGAAAATAGGTCTATTAATTGGTTCTCTACTGTTTCCACTGAGTGTTTTTGCCATCACCGCGGATGAGATTGCGAAAAAGGTAGATGAGCGCGACACCGGCGATAAGTCTATATCAACCATGGAAATGATCTTGATTGATAAGCATGGCAACAAGCGCATCAGGAATATGAAAAACTATTCTATGGACAAGGGCGAGGACAGCCAAACGGTTATCTTTTTCCTGTCCCCAGCCGATGTTAGAAATACTGCCTTTTTAACCTACGATTATGACGACTCTTCAAAAGATGATGACCAATGGCTCTATCTGCCTGCCTTGAAAAAAACCAAGCGCATTGCCTCAAGTGACAAGAGTAGCTCCTTTATGGGGTCTGACTTCACCTATTCAGATATGACATCGCGGGATATCAATGATTACACGTATCGCATCGCCAAGGAGACCACTGTTCGCGATCATAAAGTCTGGGTAATGGAAAGCATTCCAAAAACAGACAAAACCATCGATGAAACCGGTTATGTCAAATCTTATATGTTTGTGCGCCAGGATAATTTCGTAGTCGTTCGCGCCCTTCATATCCTCAAGGAAGGTGGCAAGAAAAAATACCTTGACGTCAAAAAATTGGAAAAAATCGATGGTATCTGGGTGGCAACCGAAATCGAGATGAAAACCAGTCAGGACAAAAACACCCTGCACAGAACCATCTTGAAACTTGATAATGTGAAGTTTAACCAGGATCTCGATGACGCTTTTTTTAGCGTAAGGCGCATAGAGAAAGGCATCTAAAGGCGAATGGCGCTTACTTAAGCAAAAAAGCACTGTCATTCCAGCATTCTTTTGCTGTGGTTCGACATTTCGAAATCCAGGTTTAAGGCCGTGGATCCCGTGGTCCGGCATCCCGGACAAAACAACTCCGGGATTACGTTAACTTAGAGGCCTGCGGCCGCTTGGGACCTAAGCTTAGTGCCATTCATCTAGAGGTATTTAGAGGCAAATAAAGTGAAAACAAAGGAGATCGTTTTAGCGGCCTCTCTCTCTCTTTTGGTATCCGGCAGTCTTGCGGCAGATGAACTGGAAGATGCACTGAGCGGTTTTGATGAATTCGATAGTGATCCTGTTGCCGGCCCGGCGGAATCATCAGCTGACGATCTTGATGATCTGGATGAAAGTGGTTTTGACGAACCATCCACTGAAGCAGCAGGCACTGCTGTTTCAGACCTTACCCTGGTGGAGAAACGAGCCTCCTGGTATAACTTCAGCGGCTACACCTCGCTCCTCGGGGCGTATAACTACAGTCAAAAAAGTGAAAGTACCGTTGCCCCCGGGGATATGCCGATGGACTTTAGCGGCTTATCCCGGGTGAGGGGTAAAGGTGTTGTCGTACTGGATATGAAGCATGGTGAAAACTGGCGTTCAAAATTTGAGGTTATTGCCTGGTACGATGCATCGTGGTTGATTAACGGCAGGGACAACTATACCCAGGATGTGCTGGATGCTTACGAATCCTTTATCGACCTTAAAGATGCCTACGTTCAGGGCTCACTGACACCAAGCCTGGATATAAAGCTGGGTCGTCAGGTGCTTATCTGGGGCAAATCCGATTCCATACGCATCACCGACGTGATCAACCCCCTGGATAATCGCGAACCGGGAATGGTCGATATCGAAGACCTGCGCTTGAGCGAGGCAATGACCCGGCTGGATTACTATTTTGGAGACTGGGGCTTGAGCGGAATCATCATTCATGAGCCACGGTTGGAGATTGAAGCCCCATTCGGCAGTGATTATCGACCCAGTAATATTTTCGGCCCGCCAATCCCCTACGATAAGTTTCCCGACAGGGTGGATCCCGGGTGGAGTCTTGAAAACACCCAGTACGCCATGAGTCTGGATGGACGCTTCAGTGGCTGGGATCTGTCTTTTTACGCCGCGCAAGTTTTTGATAATCGCTTTGATATCGAGCTGGTAGATACCACGCCTGTTCGTTTTTACGACAAGATCAATATGGTCGGTATCGCCGGAAACCTGGTCTACGGCAGTTGGTTGCTTAAAGCAGAATCAGCTTTCATCAATGACATTAATTACCGCAGTACAGGCAGGAAAAACCGTCTCGATGTGCTCATTGGCTTTGATTACATGGGAATCAAACACACGGTATTCTCCCTGGAGTTAGCTGATCGTCACATTTTTGATTATGAAGAAAGGATGTTGACATTGACCTTGCCGGACGCGGTAGCAGAAGGCACATTCCCGGATTTTGTGCGCGAGGACAGTCTACAAATTGCCTTTCGCACGTCGTACAGCTTTAACCATGACAATGCCACCGTGACCTATCTGTTGTCATTAGCGGGCGGAAATGGCCCTGGTGACAGTTTTGACGGCGGCTTTCAGCGCCTGTGGATAGATTATAAATACACGGATGCGATATCGTTGAATGCGGGGATCGTTGATTATATAGGCGGTAGCGGTATTATCCCTTTTTATCGGGCGATCGAGGATAACGACCGGGTATTTGCGGAGATTAAATACAGCTTCTGAGTATTGCTGGGTTCGATTGAAGAGTCGGGCCCGCCTAGAGCGCCTAATGTTGGTGCGGCGGTTGGGCACGGTCCTCTGGAAGCAGAGCCGTCCCGCCGGAGGGCGGTTTGTCGTTCAGGTGGGCCAGGATTCTCTCGATCACCGCTGGGTCTTCTCGGCAATTGCTCCCGGCATTGCTCTACCTCCCACATCCCTGTGGTCGAATGCAGGCGATGATCTTGACCTGCCCGGCACAGCGCTCGCAGGTCTCAATATCGATCCGGATGCGGCCCAATTGAACACCCGCTTGAGACGCTGCATCCAGGTCATCGACGCATGGCGCTCGGCCGGTGTCTTGTCCAGCCAATTATCCCCGGTAGGTTGAAGTGGCTTACACCCCCGGCCCGCTGTCATCCCCTGCAGGGGAATTAACCACCCAAACGATACGCCCCGAACTCCCCGGGAAGCGGTTTCCACATCTGAGAATACCTGAAGGCGTCAGGCAGTGACTGGGTCAGTCTGTTCGCCGGCTTCGATGGTTATACTTTGCGATATCCGCCAACTATGCGCGGTTTTGGGGAGCCATCCACATATAGGTGGTCCTGAATCGAAGGAATACACAGGAAGCGGTTTCCAATATAAAGCGAGCCAGAAATAGCCCTTGATCGGTGGTGAATATATCAACTACACCGTTGCTCAGCTACTGGATAAGCTGGACATTGAATTTACCAAATCACGACCCCGGCACGTCAACTTCTACCGGCCCGACTGCTGGCGGCAAGCGGATAGGAAATTGGGGACGCTACCCTTTTCCCATTCAACTGCAACTAAAATCATAAATCAAAGACTTGACCCCATCCCCCGCGTGACCCCATTCCCCGTGGCTCTTAAGCTGCTAAGTTGCAGGCGTCCAACGACGCTTAAACGCTGTATACTTTCAGCATTAGGGGTGCCCTGGGAGATAATTCGGGAAGATTATCTCCTTTCAAACCAATATAGAAATATTGAGGTGAAGAAACGCCTCTTCCAATTACGCGAGTTAGCCGCAGAGAATCAGGGGATTCCAGCGAATCAGGTAGACATGACCAATATGAATGCATTTTATATTCTGGAAAGTTCCTATATCGATGCCAGTCTGGATGCGATAATGAAGCAATACGGAACCATGGATGCCTACCTGCGGCAGGGGCTTGGTCTTAGCGATGCAGAAATCAAACGACTGCAAAATGAGCTGCTTGACTAAGATCCGCCTGAAAATGAAAGCCCGCCATGAAGTATGGATGGAAGAACACACAAAACCACCTTGTCCAGTTGAGCAAATTATTTTATTTCAGAGCATGTAGTGGAAAGGCTGCATAGTTGATAGTAACCAGGAAATATGATGATTTATAAATGCAGATATATTGTAGTTTGTTTATTAGCGCTAACAGCATTTAATACCAATGCAGAAAAAAACGATGCCGGAATGTCTGCGGAAGATATGGCGAAGATGTCGCAAAACCCTGTAGGGAATATGTACAGTATTCCGCTTGAAGTTTGGCATCATGATGGCCTGGGCCCTGAAGAAGAAGGCAGTGCTAATGCACTTTTTTTACGGCCGGTAGTGCCTGTCACGGTAGGCAAATTCAACTTGATCAATCGTTTTATTATCCCGTACATTGGTATTGACCCTAACGCGGGCACAGACTTGGGTGACATCATTACCGAGCCCTCGCTTGACAAACAGACCGGACTTGGCAACATTCAATATCAGGCTATCTTTTCTCCCGCCGATGCTGGCGCGGTAATCTGGGGTCTCGGTGCTGTTGCGGAGTTTCCTACGCATTCAGGAAATCTTGGGTCAGATAATTATTCTACAGGGCCGGTAGCGCTTGTATTAAGTATGCCGGGGGACTGGGTCTTCGGAACGCTGATACAAAACATGTGGTCTATCGGTGGTACATCCAACTCGAATCATGATGTGAATAAGCTTATCTGGCAGTATTTTGTAAACTACAACTTTGATGATGGCTGGTACCTGACAACAACACCTATCATGACCGCCGACTGGACAAAAGAAAGTGGCGAGCAATGGACGGTTCCTGTTGGTGGGGGTGTTGGTAAATTGATGAAGTTTGAAAGCTTTCCACCACTGGATTTTAAACTTCAGGCTTTTTCAACCGTAGTGAGACCAGCAGGTTCTCCTGAATGGTCGGTAATGTTTTCTATGAAATTAATCCTTCCAAAAGCATTGTTCAGAAAATAATTTATCTAATGTGGGAAATCGGGGACGCTACCCTTTTCCCATTCAACTGCAACTAAAATCATAAATCAAAGACTTGACCCCATCCCCGTGGCTCTTAAGCTGCTAAGTTGCAGGTGTTCCCTAACGCTGTCGATTAACATGAGTTACCGCATTGCATTAGAAATGATTATTCGAAAAGATGAAATCATTCTTGTTGATGTTGGGGATCATGATCTCGTGTATTGAGTTCTTCGCCCGGTACGCTCACCTGCACCGTGAGGTGTTTCCGGCCTGCCTGGCCGAACGAATCGATTTCGATGGTGCACGCATCACCGCCTTCAACGGCCGCAACGATCCGGACAACTTCACCCGGGGCGTGCAGGTTGGGCAAGCTCACCAAAACGATCAAGAAAGTCCTGTTTATCCTTTGAATCCAAAAATATATTACGCCTTTCCAGCCCCCTTCCCAACACGTGAAAGAGCCCGCCAGGCAAATACAAACGCGCTTTCCCTGGCATCGCATTGACCTCCTCGTTCCTGAGCAGTCGATTAACAATTTTTTCAACAACAAATTACCACCGCCACACCCCCACTATCACAACAACAAGCCCAACTCATTCTCCCTTAAATCCTTAAACTGCAGGCGTCCCCAGGACTGCCGGAAGCTAATTTTCTTGAGAGGATTAGCCAATGAAAAAACGACCCGCATACTCACCTGAAGTCCGCGAACGTGCTGTACAAATGGTGCTCACAAATGTGGCGTTGGTGCTGTGGACTAACCGTATTGTGAATGTCTGCTTTTCTCCCCACTTAGCTGGTCTGCTAATGGCACAACTCGCCTATGTTGCGACATTTCATTTAATCTTCCCATAAAGTCTAGATGGCCAATTATCGTTTCCGAAAGACCTTAAGAAAGTGGAGTAGCTCTACTGATTTATCTGACAGATGGCTAGGGAATCGCTGCAAGCAAACTGTCGATACTCCTGACTGTTTGAGGTTGCAAGACTAAGTTGCAGCTGAT
>JAUXDF010000004.1 GCA_030618505.1 Spongiibacteraceae bacterium
CGATAATTAAGTCCGGTCATGGCCAACACCAATCTAGCTCCTAGGCCTTTTCAAGGCCTTTAAGTCGCAAGATTGGTGTTGGCCATGACCTCTTTGTTTAATTTCTGGATGGGCACTAACTACAGAAAACTGTGAATAATGTTGTTGATCAAATCGCCATGCTCGGAAACAATAAGTAGTTCACCGTCCTCCGACAGATCATTATTGGGTGGAAATATTTTCGCGTAGGCCGCCAGCTCGGTTATTGGCGGTAGTTGATAGTTAGCCTTGCCCTTTTTACCGCTATGGTAAATAGAAAGATTAATAATGTCTGTGCTGTTCAGGCGGCCTCGCTCTGTTTCGGACCATTTACCGATATTTTTAGCGGTATCGATAAAAGATTGATTAACATTCCAGGATTTTAGCAAACGTTCGGTCAATAATTTGCTGAACTTTCTGCAAAGCATAATGTAATCGGCTTCAGTTGGGATATCACTTAATTCTTCAAAAGCGGACAATATCGCCATGCTGCCAACCTCGGTTAACAGGCAACTGAGCAACACATCTGACTGAATGTCTGGCACCAGTTTTTTTGCCAAATAGACGGCGGTACCGGTTTTTTTGTATTGATGTTGCCACATTAAGGCAAAGAGCTTTTTAAGCTGGGCATTTTTTGTAACAAATACACTGCTGATGGAGTGATACATAACCAGATTGGCAACGGCTTTGTGCCCCAGATAACTGATCACGCCTTCAAGATCAAGCTTTGTGCCGCCCCCTAGAAAAGCGGGGCTGTTTAAGGTTTTAATCAATAATGCGCTTAAGGCGGGGTCATGGCGTATTAGGTTGGCCAATTTTAATGAAGTACAGTTGGGGTCACTGATGGTCAGCCGTATTTTTAAGGTGATTTCAGGCAGGCTCGGCAAGCTATGCTCATCAGATAAGGCTGTTTTTATAACAGCGGTAAAGATATCGTATCTATCCAATACACTTCCCCGTGATTATTACCGTGAAGGCTGGCGGCCGGTATTATTATAAAGGCGCCTTTAACACTCTGAAGGCTGCCAGCTTTGCGGTAAAGCGACGGATTTTCTGTTTTCGTTATCAAACCCAACTAATACCAGTGTGCCCTTGGTTGCACAGGTACCATTGGAAAAGATGTGCTGTTCTACTTTCATGCTCTTGTTGCCGATCTCAGAGCACCAGGTTTTTACATATACCTTGTCACTAAGGCGTATCTCGCGTAGCAGCTCAATATGAATGCTGGCGACAACATTGGCGATATACTCACCCGCCTGTTGACTTATTTGTGTAAAGAACTCCACCCGACCGATATCAAAATACTGCATATAAACACTGTTGCTAACATGGCCCATCATATCAAGATCGGTAAAACGAATTTGAATATCTGTATTTGTAACCGGTAATTTCATCGTTTAAATGCCCTGGGAGAGGATTGCATCAATGGAGCGTCAATAAGTTATTGTAAGTGAATGACTGCTTAGCTGTTAGTATAGCGATCTTGTTGACATCGCCGGATAAAATACCAACAATAGTACTAAAGACAAGAATAATATTTTCTTGGTATCAACTGGCTGTCACAAGATTTAACAATTCAATCAACAGCATTATTTAGCCTAAAGTAAATCTAAATGAGTTCACAAGCAAGCACAGACAAATACTATCGATACTCCCTTGGCGGTTTTGTAGCGCTATTTTTCCTTGTGCTCTTGTGTATTCTGTTTTTGAATCAGGGACAATTTATTTATTCGATGGATGATCCTTATATTCATCTGGCCTTGGCCGAGAATATAGCTAAAGGTCATTTCGGGGTTAATCTCGGTGAATATTCAGCCCCCTCTTCCAGCATTATTTGGCCTTATCTATTGGTGCCGTTTACCCTGTTACCCGGGGGGGTGTATGCTCCATTGCTGATTGGCTTTTTATCAGCACTGCTGAGTTTTTTTATCCTCCTTAAGATGCTCAAGGAATGGTTCCCCGGCTCGAATAGACCTGCCGTTGTTTTGTCTGTCTTTTTTACCCTCGCAACCAATCTGATGGGGGTAGTGTTTATGGGGATGGAGCATAACCTGCAGGTTATGTGCTCCATTCTCGCTTTATATGGCATCTTTTGCACAGAGAAACAAAACCGCGTGCCCGGCTGGTTGTATCTGGTGTTAATCCTTGGCCCGCTGGTGCGTTATGAAAATAGCGTGATTTCGCTGATTGCTGGGCTGTACTTACTGAGTCGTGGTTATTGGTGGCAAACGATCCTTGCTGGTGCAGTAACAATCGTATTATTGGCGAGTTATTCATTGTATTTGCACTCAATGGATTTAGGGTATTTGGCCAGTTCAATAATGGTTAAATCCACCGATACCTATAAAGATCCGGTGATACGTCTGCTTAAGAATCAATTGTCCCCTGGCGGTGTATTAATGTGGATTGCCTGGTTCTCCCTGTTATGGCTGGTGCTAAAACGCCCGATTAAATTTGAACGGCTGCTGGCACTATTGGTTTTGTTAGCCTTGAGTTTTCACTACATGGCTGGTCGCTTTGGCTGGTTTGGCCGTTACGAACTCTACATCATCATTCCGGTATTGCTGGTTCTAATATACTGTCACCGAGACTATATTGAGCGAGCGATAGGCAAACCTCATAAACACCCGATATTTTTCTTTTATGGTTTATTGTTTTTGCTTAATTACGGCAATATTTTGATTAAAACACCGGTCAGCGCTAATAATATTTATGAGCAGCAGTACCAAATGCACCGTTTTGTCAGCGAGTTTTACCCCTACCCTGTTGCGGTTAATGATTTAGGCTGGGTCAGTTACCAGAATGACGAGTATGTGCTGGATTTGTGGGGTTTGGCCTCTAGAGAAGCTTTTGAGTTGCGAAAAGCCAGCAGTTCTTCCCAGTGGATGGCTGAATTGAGTAATAAACATCAGGTTAGATTAGCGATGGTTTATCAAAATGAGCAGTGGCTTACTGATAGGCCTGAGCAGTGGCAGTTAATGGCCAGCATGGAAACCAGTCGTCCGCGAATGATTATTGGTGATACCGAGGTAAAGTTTTTTGCTACCGATGCTAAATACGCTGAAGAGTTATCGCGGGCTTTGGATCGTTTTGGCAAAACCTTACCGGCAGAGGTGACGTTTAAACTTTATTGATTAGGTGGCTTTTTACAACAGCAGGGATGCTCGTGTTAGTGTTATAAAACGCCATAAAGCTTTTCAATACCTTCGACATACTTAGAGCTTTTTGTCACCCTAAAGGGTAGCTTGTTGGTAATATCATCAACCCCTTCATCCATATCCGCCTCATATTTAAGTTCAAGAATGATACTGCGATCAATATGGCAGCGATGGATAAAGCTGTTGTTACGGTTAAGAATTTTATGGTATCTGAGGCAAGAATCGATAGTGATGCGATAATTTTTGTCGGCGGAGAGAAAATATTTACGTTTATAGCTATTAAGTAACATCGGTTTTAATGTTTTTAGTTCTTGTCCCAGCAGTCCTGGTATGGCTGGGGTATCAAAAATACCATCAACAGTCTTTGGGCAGAAATCCTTATCTAACTTAAAGACATTAACCGGGTAGTTGTCTTTTGAGCCCAGTAGCCCGTTTTTCATTTTGATTTCAAGCACTGGTTTTTTGATATCGTTAAAGGTCTCTCCATACCAACGCACACGATGTTTTTTGCGAATGTGCAAACCTTCGACGTTATCGTGAAAATTTTGCAGATTGTAAAAATCAAAATAAATATTGTTAATTTGCCGAGGTTCAAAAACCTCGGAAAAACAATGGTGGTGTCGTTTTACAACGGCCTCAACTTCCTGAAAAGTAAAATCGTTGATATAGAATTTTCTTTCGTATCTGAAGGTCAAGTTACCTACCTCTTGGTCTTCTTGCCATACTGCGCACCATACAAAAGTTCTTTAACTTTCGATTTGTTAGGTTCAACAGCGGTGCGATTGATGGTAAGTGAGGAGCGAGGTTCGACCAAATAGAGTTTCTCTTTGCTGTTGTCCTTGATGCCAGTAATGCTGACGGATGCAGGCCCAAACTCAGATTTCTTTTGATAGACAGCAAAACCGATGGTGTTGTCCGTTAAGGTCAGATTGCTAATTTCAATGTTGGAAAGATCCTTGCTGGCGACGGCGATTTCGGTGTTATTGATGCTAATGTTAGCGCAGTTCATAGTGCTGCCTTCACCGGCACTCAAACCCTTATCTCCGGCCTTATTAATGATTACTTCATTGAGGCTAATTACACTGCCGGAGACATCAATGGCATCGTTACCGCTGTTAATAAACCGGCTGTTGCTGATCGAGCCATTGGCAAAATCGGCATCAAAGGCATCGGAGTGTGTGCTGTCAAAAATAGATTCAGTGATCTGGAAGTTGCTGAGAATAATATTCAGTGCATCCTCGGAATGGTTTTCCTTAAACAGCGTGTGGCGGATGTCAACGGGGGAGTTAAAGAAAGTGACTGAGCCCGATGTGCTCCAGCCGCCGTGGTTGGGGTGATCAAGATTAGAGAACTTGACATAGTCCAGCATCGATTTATCGCCCGCCTCGGCCACCATCAGCCCTTGGCCGGTATTATCGGAGGAGTGGATATAAACAGGCTTTTTACTGGTGCCGATAAATTTAATCGGTGAGTAAGAAAGCAGCAAAGCGGAATTAATCAGATCCAGTTCGACACCACTGCCGGCAAACACCTCATAACCTTTGGGGATCACCAGGGTGCTGGAAATTGTCCACTGGCCTGCTTTAAAAAATATCTGTGCGCTTTGTTCGTTGATTTCCAGGAATTCTACAGCACTGATATCCGTGCCTTCCCTTAAAAAGGCATTATCGGCAAAAGCCACATTGTTGCGTTGCCACGGAGTAATACCACTTTCAATGATCTGTTCGAGCCCGAGTACGCGATATTGAATTTTGGTATTTTCCAGATCCAGTTTGGTATTGGCCGGCACATCAAAACTGAGGAGCTGAAATTCGACAGCGGTGCTTAGGTGCTTGCGGGGAAGAATAATACGTTGGTTAGCCTTGGGTTTAAAAAGTGTGCCACTGGATGATAAACCGACGACTTCAATCGGTAGCGACTGAATATTGCCTACCTCCAGGGAGATACTGCCGGCTTGATCGGAGTGGTGGTAGGCAATGGCCGCCAGTTCAGGTTTCAGTAGGTTCTTAATATACGCCTGGTTTTTTCTAAGTTGGCTTTCATTAAAAATATAAAAAGGGAATTCACTGTGGATTTCGTTTAATGCGCGCTGCATTTGTGGATTGCTCGCCGCTAACAGCTCATCCAGATAAGCAGGTTCGGACATTTTATCGAGGGCTTGAATATAGGCCTCCCACATTTCCATATCGTTAAATAAGTGGGATAAAAATAGTCCCTTGCTATCACTAAGCCAGGGGTTTATTTCTTCAAAGGTGCCGGCTAGTACCCGTAATTTGTCAATAAAGCCGATATCAAAGGGGATCGGTTCGAGTTTTGAAGAAATAGGATTGTAATAAAAGCGAAACTGATTGGTATGCAAACCATGTGAATGACCAAATAGGTCGTTAATAGCAATAAATGCCGCCATTTGCTTAACATCAAAAACCTGATGGCTAGCCAGTTTTTCAAGTCGGAACTGACTCAGTAGTTCGTGGGCCATCAAGAAATTATTGTTTAAGACTGGGTCAGCAAAAATTTTGCTTGTTTGAAACGAGTCAATGGCCAAGGAATGGTAAGCGCCGATGCCCTGAGGGTGCTCATCCATAATAGGGTGTCTTCCGGTGGCGGTTTGTAAAAAGTGCAAGCGCTCCGCCCACCAGTTTGATTCATCAAACTTGATCACCGGGCCGTTACGGCGTTGGTTGTTCTCGACCAGTCGCTTATCAATATGTTCTTCAAGTGCAAACAGGCCGAGCTCTTTACCGTTAACAATGACATTAATAAAGCTGAAACGAAGTGATAACAAACCTTCGAGTTTTGCTGCCTGGTGCATAAACCATTCATCGAGAAAACCACGGGTTTTCGGGTGTTGAATGGAGAACTGCTTCATGCCAAACAGGGTGTTCTCTCCGCGGAGTTTAATGCGATAGGACCACTTTTCATCACCAAGATGGTCGAGCATATCACCCTTTAGTCGGACTTTGGCTTTGAGAGTTTGTTTGCCATAACGAATTTTGGCGGCTACAAAATCATCGGAACTGCTAAACAGCAAGCCTTTTTCTACCGCCTGCTGTCTTTTGTAGGCGAGTTTCTGAAAATCCTTGTGTTTGATATCGATGATAATTTGATCGGGGTTAGCAGCAACACCTCTGAGGATATTACCGGGAATTTGGCTCAGGTTGGAATAAACGGATGGCAGGTTAAAATCTTTACCGTAGCCCAGCAGGTCATAATTAAAGTAGAGCAAGGCAATGATCACAAGAGCTGCGACCTTGCCAAAAGTGATGCTTTTTAAAAATTGTTTTGCCTGATGAGCCTTGGCTGTTTTCTGGCTCGATTTCAACAAAATCACATGAAAGCCCCAAGATTATCCAAAACGCTGAGTTGAAGGTTTTTGTCCTTCTTTTGCAGCGCATCCTTGGCGGCGGTCAGTTGCGCGAGATCTTTGACCTCAATATGAAAAGCAGCCTCTTTAAGGTCGCTATTCTCGTCAAAGCGCTTTAGCTCCAGTGAGATACAGTGCTCTCGTAGACAGGCGACGATTTCTTCCAGACCAAGTTCGGTTGATGTCTCACTGCTGACCGTAAGGTAGAGGTTAGCAGTACCGCGTGCAGTCTTGGAAGAAAAAGTATTGCGTAAAAAGATAAACGCGATCACACAAACAAAGGCGACTACAACAATGGGGCGTTGATCGGCACCAAGGCCAAGGCCAATGGCGATACAGAAAAACATATAAGCCAGCTCTTCGGGTTCCTTGATCGCGGTACGAAAGCGCACAATAGACAGCGCACCAACCAGGCCGAGTGATAGGGCGAGTGAGGACTTAACAATGGTGATAATAAGCATGGTGGTGGTGGCGATCATGGCGAAATTGCGCGCAAAGGCCTTTCGGTTCGACAGCGCGCTACCGTAGCGCTCATAGGCTAATCCCAATATCATCGATAAGACTGCGGCAATCAAAAAATTAATGATAAATTCAGTGACTGAAAGTGGAACGCTGGATGAAGTCAGAAACTGCTCAAATGTTTGGGATTTATTCACTAGGGTCTCCTGGCACGTTACCTGGTTTGGTGATAACGGGACAAAAAGTGTTTATTAAAAACTGGCGAAGGATATCTTTTTAGAGTTCTCAGTATCCATCGTCACTTCGTTTTATGGTCATCAATAAGCGTGGAATATAACACGATGCCCGACCGACTTAGAAGTCGATGAGTCCATGTTTGCCATCGAAGGGGTATGCCTTACCACCTATGAGTTTAGCGCACATAAAGGCATCCGGGATTATAATTTTGGAAAATTCGAGCTTGTTATCTATTCATCGCAACTCTTTATGAACCATTTATTATTAATTATTGCTGTGGGCACCGCCCTGCGGCATTAATTCCTGTCTTGCTGAAATTTAACCGGTCGGTAACCGTATCGCAGCCGTATAGTTAAGTCAAGTTAATGATGCCTGCAACGTACTTGAGTGAAGCAATAAAATACAATTAAAACAAAGGGATATCGCTTTCCTGGCTTGTCAGAGTGATTGCTGCATTGGTAGCGCTATATTGAAAAAGACCTAAATGCTGCTATTATCGAGACCGGCAGTGTCCCAAGAGCGTTATTTTCATCGTATCAATAATAACAATAGCCGTGCTCCCGTGCTCTCAACAGACCCAGACACCGAATTAACATCTATGAATAAAACCACCAACTCCTTCCCTGTCCCTACTATTTTATTTGCCATTTTTTGCTTGGGTATCAGTGGATTTTGCTTTTTGATGGTGAGTGATTTTTATCATGATGATGCGATGATTTCTTTAAGGTATGCCTATAACTGGCTGGCTGGTGATGGCCTGACCTGGAATGCGGGGGAATATGTCGAGGGTTATACCAACTTTTTGTATGTGGTGGCGATCGCTTTGCTGGGTTACCTGGGCATGGATCTAAGAATTGCTTCGCAATTTTTGGGTGTTAGCTCTTATCTGGCAATGGCGGGCGTTTTGCTTGCTTATATGTGGAGCTATGAGAAGCGACAGCCTGCCTCATCATTTGCCTTTAAAGCCTGCTGTTTGCTGCTGTTTAGTAGTATTTCCCTAGCCGCCTGGAGTGTGAGCGGTCTGGAAGCGGTGATGGTTAGCGCCTGGGTTGCCGGCGCGGTAGTTTGTTACCTGGTTTATCTGGAGAACAGCCAGAATAGCTATTTACTGTTCAGTAGCCTGCTTTTTGTGTTTGCCAGCCTGGCACGACTGGATGCAGGAATATTCCCGGCGATCAGCGGCTGTTTTTTACTAGGCTTGTGGATTAAGGGAAAAGTACCCTTTAAACAGGTGTTGATTTTTGCCGCTCCCGCACTGATCTATCTGCCCTATTTATTTTGGAAATGGCACTACTACGGTGACATATTGCCGAACACCTTTTACGTCAAAGCGGGCTCGCTTAGCGCGGCAAAGTTTGGTTTTGGTTTTGCCTATTTATTGATGTATATATTTAGCCCGCCTTTTCTATACCTTTGGATAGCGGCGCTGGGTTTTCGTTATCGAGATAGAGTTGATCAAAAAGTACAATATCTTTTTGTCCTGCTGATTTCACACGCGCTATATATAGTTTATGCCGGTGGTGATCACATGCCTGTTTTTCGTTTTTTTGTACCGATTCTTCCCGCCGCCTACCTTGCCTGCTATTTCCTGTTACGAACACCGGCCCCGCAGGCTGAAAATAAAACCAGTATGCTGGCTCGCTCAGCCCTTTTTCTCAGTATCGTATTGCAGTTTGTTTGGCCTATTTATTTGGTGAGCCCCTTTGCGCTGCCTGCCAAAGAGGATCCGGCCGCTTATATTGGCGGGATAGTCGGTAAGTACATTGAGAGCAACTGGCCTGAAGGCAGTTTGATTGCCATCAATACCGCAGGCTCTACCGCGTATTATGCCCCGCGCCATCGCTTTATCGATATGCTGGGATTAAATGATGCACATATTGCTCGCACTGAACTAAAAATTCAGCTGCAATTAAGAGGACAAAAATTACCCGGGCATAATAAGGGTGATGGTGCTTATGTGCTGGAGCGAAAGCCTGATTATATTATTATTGGGCCCGCAGAAGGTGTTGTTGCAGAGGAGGCCTGGTTTCTTAGTGGTTATGAGTTGTCAAAGCTTGCAGCGTTTCACCAGCGTTATGAAAAAAGAACGGTTTTGCTGGATGTGCCAGATAAAAAATCAGATGATTTCTATAATGCGGTAGAGAATAGCCAGATCAAGTTTATTTATTATCAAAGAGCGGCGCCCTGATAAGTGGCACAGACTAAGTTAAACTCGGCTGAATGCTCTTACTTGCCTTCGTTATAATCTGCTGTAGATAGTTTTAGCGGATATTTGAAAAGAGGCACTAATCTGATTTTTACAGCGCCACCAAGTTCGTCGATCACAAAGCGGCAATCCTCGCGAGGCTGATAGATTTTGCTTGAAACAGTACCTTCGGCATTAATTTTTATCAGCGAAAAATCCCCCCTGGTTTCAATACACAAACTCATACGTTTGTGGCTTTCGGTGGAATCCCCTGCCAATAGCAAATCAAGCACCTCCCCCTGTTTGATTATTGCGCTGTAGTCTGTGTTCAGGTATTTGCTCACAGTTACCTGTTTGCCCTCTGGGCTGTGTTCTTTGGCGTACTGATCAAAGCGTTGAAAAAAACCACTAATATTGTTTGCATCCAGGTTGATTGAATAATCTCCAAGCACATCGCATTGATGACAGATGTCGAAAATATCCTTGAGCATGAAGTCGAGAATATCAACGCGAATATGAGCAATATCCAGAAAGTTTTCCTGTAGCGCGCTAATCGGGTTTACGTACATCAGGTTATGGACTGAGCCGAATGCGTCAATAACATCAGTGACAAAGCGCTGGTATTCATCAACCAGAGCAAACTTGAATAAAGCAGAAAACATCCAGCTGCTAACGGGCGTAATCCAGGTATTGATTGTTGAGTTGGGGTTGTTGTTAACGATGGCCTTATAGGTTTCTAGCAACTCGGTATTGTAATCATAACGGCCATAGAGTCGATTAATATAGAGGTTATGCTGATAAACAACGGGTACGCTTTCTAATGACAGGCTCTCGTTCTTTGGTAGAGGGCCATCAAGTTTATCCTTTAGTGGGCGATAATCTGTCGGGTAACCCCATGTGCCATACTCCTTTTGATAGAGTTGCCAGCGTGGAAGAATATGTCTTTTGGTTAACAGATATTGGAAAGGTTTGTTTCGACGATTAATAAAAAACTCAGGTTTTTCCGCCCAGTTACCAGCGTGGGTGTTGGAAGTAAAAAAATCCAGGCCAAGCAGAATATGAGATGGGTCTTTTTTGCAGGTATCCTTGTAATACTGAATGTACGCGGAATACTCCCGAGGATACATGCCGTGGGTTGAGAAGTTGTAAAATTTCAGGTTGTTAAGCTCAATATTACCAATAGGAAATGTGCGAGAGCTACCTAAAATAATGCCGTCACTTTTACACCAGAAATCCTGATTTCGGTATAAGTTATTAACTTTATCCTGGCGGGAGTAAAAAGCCTGGCCAACCTGATAGTGATAGGCAAAATAGATACCAGAGCTTATTAATACCAGCGTGGTCAGCAAAAAAATTGAAAATTGCAGTTTAAATTTCATAATGGTTAAAACTGAAAATAAAGAAATTGGCTACCCTGATTGATAAACAATACAGAGATAGAAAATAAAAATGCCGCATAAAACGCGTAAAGTACATTAGTGCTGCTCTGAGCTTTGGCAACAATTTGCTGGCTGTTGATAGTAATACTGGCTAACAGCAGGCAAATGGTCAGGGATATAAAACCGTTTTGATGGCCAAAATTAAGGATATATAAATAGGGTGAGGAAATAGTGTTTAGTGGATCCAAGCCAAGATCGAGCATATGAGGATAAAGGTTGTAGGGAGTCAGATGGCCGTTAAGTCCGAACATGCCCTTGAGCATCGCAATGGCACCATCCATTGTGAGCGCGCGGAAAAAGACCCAGGCAACTACCACCGATAAAAAAGTGAGTAGCCAGGCAAAAAAACGATAGACCATCAACAGAGGCTTGGGAAACGCGCTAACCGTAGAGCCAGTGAGTGTTTGCCAAAAGTGATTAATTACCAGATAAAACCCGTGCAGTCCTCCCCAGATAATAAAGTTCCAGCCTGCCCCGTGCCATAGCCCGCCGAGTAGCATGGTGATCATTAGGTTCGTGTGCTTTCTGCTGGTACCATTGCGGTTGCCGCCCAAGGGGATATAAATATAATCTCTAAGGAAGCGGCTTAATGTCATATGCCAGCGCCGCCAAAACTCGGTGATATTCACTGACTTGTAGGGCGAGTTAAAGTTAAGGGGCAGAGCAATACCAAACATCAGCGCCGAGCCAATTGCCATATCGGCATAACCACTAAAGTCAAAATAGAGCTGAAAGGTATAAGCCAGAGCGCCTCCCCAGGCATCCATAAAATACAAAGTTGCACCACTATCCGCTGCATTAAAGGCATTATTGGCAAAAGAAGATATGCCATCGGCAATAACAATTTTTTTAAACAATCCAAGACTGAAAAAATAGGCGCCCAGATAAATATTTTTCAGCATATCACCCGGTTGTAGCCGCTTTTGAAACTGAGGCATCATCTCTTTGTGATGAACGATGGGGCCAGCGATTAGCTGCGGGAAAAAAGTGACAAATAGAGTGTAATGAATAAAGTTATATTCTCGAGTTTCGGCTTTATAGGAGTCAACCAGATAGGCAATCTGCTGAAAGGTAAAAAACGATATAGCTAGCGGCAAGACGATATTTTGAAAGATGTAGGCAGAATCAGTTATTTGGGCAATGGTGTTCAGAAGGAAGTCGGTGTATTTGAAATAACCGAGCAAAACCAGGTTGGCGCTAATGCCGGCGGCGAGAATGAGTTTCTTCCTGGTACCTTCGCTCGATCTTGAGAGAAAGGTACCCAGCGTATAGTTAAAAGAGATTGAAATAATAATAATGGCCAGGTACTTATAATTCCACCAGCCGTAAAAAAACAATGAGCACACAACGAGTAAAAGGTAGCGGGCTTCGTTCTTCTTTATATAGGCACTACACAGGTAATAAGCCAACAATACAATTGGCAAGAAAAAAAATACAAATTCAATGGAATTAAATAACATCTTTTGTCTCTAGGGGCTCCGTGAATACGCAGGTTTCAATCATCGTATTACAGCAAGCTTGGCGCGCTGATTTAGTCGCTTGATCAAAAAGAGTATGTTTGAGCGACTAAACCATAATTTGAGTGCAGTCTGACGTGGCCCAAAGCCCTTATTATACAGGTGCTGGTGAATCATTATATTTATCACCTGTAAATGTGCATAACTAATTGTAATTATTGGTTATTTTACGATATCAAAGTACTATTTTTGCCCATTTTTAACAAAGTCGGATCAGGGCCGCATATCCCGCCAACTCTATCATAAATGCCAGAATATGGGAATATTGTGTGATCTTTTCGGCTTGCCTCCCATTTACTTTAATAGTTGCTGCTAAGCTGTTGAACTACAGGTTAAGTGTGGGTAGACTGCCGACGGTCAATCAGCTTGATCCTTGGGCTAGTAGCAAACATTGCAATTTCTTTTGCTAGTGTCTATATAGTAAGCAAAGCAATAAAAACTAATAATCAGATGTTGGCAGTTCATAGAGCAAATTTTACTTAATAATCACCTGGGTTTGAGAATCAAGTGTTGTCTTTGCTGTAAGTTATTACCGACAACCAGACTAAAATACTAGCAACTGGGAGCAACACAATGCAGCAACTCGGGGGTCTGGATTCCATGTTTGTTCACGCCGAACAAAAGGGTTTGCCCATGCATATCTCGTCTTTTTCGGTCTATGACCAGACCGGCTCAAGACAGGGTGATGGGACACAAAGATCGCAGGACAGCAATCGGGTTGATTTTCAGGCGATTGTCGATTTTTATCAAAACGTTATCAGTCAAAAGCTACCTATATTGCGCTCCAAGCTGGTGCCGGTGCCGATGAATCTGGATCAGCCTTATTGGGCCGAAGATACCGATTTTAATATTGATTATCATATGCGCTATACCGCATTGCCTGCTCCGGGAGGTTGGGATGAGCTGTGTGGGCTGTTGGCCAAGCTACATTCCCAGCCCCTGGATCGTCAACACCCGCTCTGGGAAGCCTATGTGATTGATGGGTTACATACCGCCATGGATGTACCAGAGGGTTGTTTTGGAATCTTTTTTAAGGTGCATCATGCCATTATGGATGGTGAGACCGGAATGGCTATTTTTACCGCCCTGCATTCGATGGAAAAAAATGGCACGCTCACCACATCCGGTGCCAATATCCCTGTTCAGCCGCAAATGGGGCGCCTGGCTTTATTGCGTAAAGCCTATTGGCAAAACACCACGCGCACCTACAACTTTGTTAAAATTGTCGCCAGTGCGATACCGGTTTATCGGAAAATACGCAAAAGTATCAGTGAAAATAAACTGCGCCTTATCGAAAATAAACCCAAAACTCGCTTTAATCGCGAAATTAGCGCTGCACGGGTAGTAACTCGGGTAGAAATGCCGCTGAGTGAAATTCGTGCAATTAAGGCGCTGGTACCACAGGCAAAAGTCAACGACGTTGCCCTCGCGATTATTGGTGGAGCGCTACGTCGTTATCTGGCCTTCCATGGCGAGCTTCCGGCTAATTCGCTGGTGGCCAGCACGCCAATTAATGTTCGTTCAAAGAAAAAAGAAAATACTGAAAACAAAGCCAATATGCTCAGTGTGATGAACTGTATATTGGGCACTGACATTGAAGATCCAAAACTACGCCTGCAGGCAGTTTATGAAGGCAGCCAGATGTCCAAGGCCCTTGCAGATGAGATGGGTCATGATTTGTTAAATGATTTGACGGATTGCCTCTACGCTGGAGTGGCCTCTTGGGGGCTACGCAAGGTGACTGAGTCAGGGATATTATCTTTGCTGCCCCCGGCTAATCACACCATTGTTACTAACGTAACAGGTATTCCTATTCCCTTTTATCTCTGTGGTTGTGAGCTGGTGGATTCTTTTGGTTTAGGGCCACTGTTACCTAATACTGGCACCTTCCATACGGTATCAAGCATCTATGACCGGTTTTCAATATCTATTGTCTCTGACCGGGTGATGATGCCTGATCCGGCTTTCTATCGTGAGTGCATGATGGAGGCGTTTCAGGAGTTGCTTGCTCTGTGCGAACCCCATGAGGTTCTCGTCGAGCATAGCAATGAGCCCTCGACGTGTGCTCAACAGCTTAGGGTTGCCAGCGGTAACGAGACGGCAAAAGATGGATTGAATAACCAGGTAATTAATAGCTGTAAAAAAGTGCTCAGTGAGGATGTTTCAGCTGAGCAGCCTGCTGCTTGTGAGCTTGAAGAGATGATTTCGTTGTTGTTGAACGGGGAGAAAAACGAGCAAGGAAGTGAAAAACTGAGCAAGAAAACCCCGGTTTCCTCGCAACAAAGTACCGGCTGACACCTAACAACAAACTCTGGTTTTACACCGCTGCTTGCCCCCCTTAGAATAGAGATTTTTTAGGGGCCCTGAATGATTGCAATCATTCGGGGCTTTCTTCGCCAGTTTGGGGGAATTATGAGTATTCAGTGGTATCCCGGTCATATGCATAAGGCGCAAAAGCAGATCAAAGAGCTGCTGCCGGACATCCATATTATTATCGAAGTGCTCGACGCCCGCCTGCCTTACAGTAGCGACAACCCTATGATCGCCAGGCTGCGTGGGGAAAAACCCTGTATAAAAATTCTCAATAAGAGCGATCTTGCCGACCCCGCGATTACCGAACAGTGGCTTGCTTATCTGGAGCAGGAGCAAGGGGTTAAAGCTTATGCGCTGTGCAGTGAGAAAACCGGCGAAGTGCGTACTTTAACGGATCTTTGTCGAAGCATGTTGCCGGCCAAGGAAAAAAGTATAAGAGCAATACATGCCTTGATTATGGGTATCCCCAATGTGGGTAAATCGACCCTGATTAATATTATGACCGGCAGGACAATTGCTAAAACCGGCAATGAGCCAGCGGTGACCAAAGGGCAGCAAAAAATCAATTTGGGTAACGGCATTATTCTCTTTGATACCCCCGGCATGTTATGGCCGAAAGTGGAAAATGAAAATAGTGGATATCGCTTAGCAGCTAGTGGGGCCATTAAAGACACCGCAATGGATTATGATGATGTCGGGTTTTTTGCTGCTGATTACCTTCTGAAGGCCTATCCTGAGCAACTCAAAGCACGCTACCAGCTGGAGTTATTGCCCGCTAGCGAGCTTGAGTTATTGGAGGCGATAGGCAAAAAACGCGGTTGCTTGGGCGGTGGTGGACGAGTTGATCTGGTTAAGGTATCACGTTTGTTGTTGACAGATTTTCGTGCGGGTATTTTGGGCAGGATAAGCCTGGAAACTCCGGAAATGATCGCAAAGGAGAAAGTTGAACTGGAAATATATCTGGCTGAAAAAACCTCCAAGAAAAAAGAGCGTTTAAAGAAGTTTAAAAATAAGCGCAAAAAACATTAATATACAGCGAGTTTAAAACGGGCTCAGTCCTGAATGGCTTAGTTAAGCCGAACTTCGCCGGTTTTGCCCCCTCTCCCGCTTGCGGGAGAGGGTTGGGGAGAGGGAAAAGTATGGCCGCAGGCCTTAAATTAACGGCTTCGCCGCACCCCTCATCCTAACCTTCTCCCCAAGGAGAAGGGACTAAAAGCCGTGATCCGTCTTAACTAAGTGATGCCATTCGGCTCAGTCCTCATCAAAATACCAGCGTCCCTGATTGATTTGTCCGGTTATAAACGATGCGAATAGTTCATTTTCAAACCCGGATGATAATTGCTCCCGGGATAAAGTCTGTTTGTCACACAGTGATATTAAAACCGCACTAAGTGAGGCTGCGAGAACGATCTGCTCGCCATCAATATAGATAATGCCATCTTCAATTTCCTGCTGTAGATAGAAACAACGAAGACCGCCGAGCTTATGGAGCAGTTTTCCCTGAAGTAGGTTTTCTAGTACTTCGTTTTCGCTGAAGGGTTCTTCGTTTTCCTCAAGCAGGTCCAGAGTATGTTTGGCTCTTGAAATATATTCACCAACAAACTGATGCATTAAACTATCATTGGCAATAAGGGCGTCAATTTTATTTTTTATCAAAAGATAATCGGTATTGTTAATCTCTCCTGGATTCCTGCAGTGAGACCGAGCGGGGTCTTCAATCAAGTCTTTTCCGTAATCGTGTTCGGCAAGAAAGTCTGCCAGGCCGGCAAATAAGTCAGCGCTGCGGGTGGTACGAAAACCGACCGAAAAACTCATTGATTGTTCGGTACTGATCCCCTCATGGGGAAAGCCGGGGGGGATATACAGTATATCTCCGGCTTCGAGTTCGGCATCAATAATCGCCTCAAAATCTTCCGTATGTAACAGTGCATCATGAGCGGCAAACTCCTTGTATTGACCACGATCTCCGACACGCCAATGTCGTTTGCCAGAGCCCTGGATAATAAAGACATCGTAATTATCGATATGGGGGCCGACCCCGCCACCGGGGGCAGCGAAGCTAACCATCAGGTCATCGAGTCGCCAGTTGGGGATAAAATCAAAGGGCCTGATAAGCTCGGCAGCACGCGGGTCCCAGTGATCGACAGATTGAACGATTAAAGACCAGCCCTTAGTGCCCAGGTGGTCATAACACTCAAAGGGGCCGTGTTCAGCGTGCCATTGCCCAGCCTTGCGGTAAACCAGTCGCGACTCGATTTCCTCCTCTGCCGCCAGTCCCGCCAGCTCATCGGCGGAAATGGTATCATTAAAGTGTTCAAAACCCTGGCGTATCAGTAGTGGTCGTTGCTGCCAGTAGTTAAGCAAAAATTCTTCGTATGAGAGGCCTGGAATATTGAGAGAGTACATAAGCGAGTATCAGTTGCTACGGTGAGAGACTGGAAAAGCTGGTATTATCACTGGCAGTGTCAGTAATGCAAAACAGTTTCAGCAAAAAGTGATTAAATTGATACTAAACCGGTGTGGATTGGCCATAAGTCGATTTTGATTGCGGAGAGTAGATGTTAGATATAGGTAAGGTAAACCGCCTGCAGGTTGTGGAAAGAGGCCCTTCTGGCGCTTATCTTGATGGTGGTGAGTATGGCCGAATTTTGTTGCCACGCAAACAAACCCCCAAAACCTGTGAACCTGGGGATGCCCTGGACGTGTTCATTTACCCCGGTGCCGAGGACGATGATGAGCTGCATGCCAGCACCCGCCTGCCCCGGGCAACGGTAGGCGAGTGTGCTTATTTGAAAGTCGTGTCGGTGGAAAAATTTGGCGCTTTCCTGGATTGGGGGCTGGAAAAAGACCTGTTTGTGCCCCTTGGTGAGCAAAACCCGTTAATGGAAGCCGATAAGTCCTATGTTGTTTACATTACCTTTGATAAACACACTGACCGTCTTATCGGTTCCAGCAAGCTAAGCAAACACCTGGATGAATACGCAATCTACTTTAAACCCAAGCAGGAAGTTGAATTGCTCATTTGTGGGCGCAGTGATATGGGTTATAAAGCGGTGGTGAATGGCAGTCACCTGGGCCTGATTTTTGAAGATGAAATTTTTCAAAAGCTTTATTTTGGGCAGAAAATAACAGGATATATTAAAGCGATTCGGGCCGATAAAAAAATCGACTTGTGTTTACAACTGCCGGGTAGTGAGATGCGCGATGAGTTGTCACAAAAAATTCTCGCGCACCTGAAAGCCAGTGGCGGCTCTTCAAACTTAAACGACAAAAGCCCGCCAGAAGATATCTATCATCAATATAATGTCAGCAAAAAGAAATACAAAAAAGCCCTCGCTACCCTCTACAAGCAGCGCCTGATACTGATTGAGGGCGAGATCATTAGCCTGGTATAGCGCTAAAACAGATTGTTAATTGTTAAGAGCTGGCTGGAAAGGATTAACAATAGAGTTGCCCTCACCCGCCGCTTGTACTCCCTGCTGCAGGGTCATCATTTTTTCAATTCGTGGCGCATCACTCTTGTGCACATCAATCATCAACAGGTAATTGCCCGCATCAAGGTCATCGTGGAAGCGTGTTATTTTGGCGTTTTCCCTGGCAAGGCCAATGGTCGCACCAAGAAAAGCACCGCCCATGCCAAAGGCGAGGCAAATGAATAATATCAGCGCTTGTGATACCAAGCGTACCGGGATGTCGGGCATTACGAAAAAGAAACTGAAAGTGGCAAAAATTCCAGTAAAAGCGCCAATCAGTGCCCCACGCTCACCGATACAAATCATATCGCGCTCATGGATAAGAGGGTTGGTCGAGTGTAAGTGATGTTTTGTCAGGCCGCCTTTATCTCGGCTCATAACATGGAAGTTCCAGTCGCTCACTCCCAGCTTGTGAATGTCATTGGAAACACATTCTGCGCGTGTCACAGTATCAGTCAGATAATACAGGCGTCTCATAACCTTCACCTCACCAGCTAGGATGGTATACCCTCAAGTATAGCTCGGGTAATGTGTGAAACTTATACAAATATGGGGTATCAGGAAGGTTTTTAGTTACTCGAAGATACTAGTGTGCCAGCTCAGAGCCAAGCCCCAAGGCATTAAAAACCAGCGTATCGGGGTAGCCATCAGCAACAAGTTTATTGGCCTGTTGAAAGGCGCGAATTGCCTGTCGGGTACCGGAACCGAGCACACCATCGGCTTCACCAGCATCAAAGCCGAGTGCGTTGAGCTTCTCCTGCAGTTGTCGTATCCGCCCAACATCCAGGCGAGGCGCATCCGTCGGTGGTGCAACGTGTAGGACGCCGGCGCCTTTGATGCGGTCAGCCAGGTAGCCCACCGAAATGGCATAAAAATAAGAGCGGTTCCAGCGCATGATGACATCAAAGTTTTTATAAACTAAAAAGGCAGGCCCTTTATGCCCTGCTGGCACGAGCAAAGCGGCTTCAATATCGAGTTCTGCCAACGGCGCCCCCGTTGTTGTGCTTACTCCCATCGCAGCCCATTGTGATAGCGGCCTTTTTTCAGTGCCGACATTTTCAAATGAAAAATTTTCAGGTAGCTTAACTTCACGCCCCCAGCGACGATTCTTTTGCCAGCCCAAACCATGCAAAAAGTTGGCGGCTGAGGCCAGTGCATCCGGCACACTGTTCCACAAGTCTGTGTGGCCATTGCCATCACCATCAATTGCATAAGTGCGGTAAGCGGAGGGCATAAACTGGGTATGCCCCATAGCTCCGGCCCATGAACCGAGCATTGCTTGATGCTCTATCTGGTGTATTTCAATAAGGCGCAAAGCTTCAAAAAGCTCTTTGGTAAAAAAACGGCTACGCCGTTGGTCGCAGGCCAAGGTTGCCAGTGAATCCAAAATAGGCATTTTGCCCAGATAACTGCCGTAGTTGGTTTCCAGACCCCAAAAGGCAATCAGATACTGAGCCGGCACACCGTATTGCTGTGTTAACTGAGAGAGTTGCTTTTGGTGTTTGGCCAGTAGAGCGCGACCTGCGCTAACCCTGGAGGCGGTGACACGATTATTTAAATAGTTGGCGAATGTTTCCGTAAACTCGGGTTGCCGCCTATCGAGCTCAATCACCCGCGGGACATATTTAACACTGCCAAGCACCTGATCAACGACAGAAGGTGAGATACCCTCTGTGCGCGCCTGCTGTTGGAGTTTAAGTACGCAGCTGGAAAATTCGTCGGCATGGGAAAAGGTGGAGCCTGATAACGCCAGCATCAGCACTGCAGAAATATTGTAGATCTTCCTCATGATGGTATTACTCGGTACAGGTTTCACCGACTTCCCTTTTGTTTTGTCGTCATTTTCTCATGTGCTTTAGTGACTTTAAAAGCTTAGCTTATGAAATCGCTTTAACCACTGCCGATACACTACCACCTTCACTCTTTGCCGGCTTTTTGGTTTTTGTCTTTGCTTTTACGCGTTCTTGTAGTTTTGCCGTATGGCGGAAGTCTTCTTCGCCGTAGTTTTCAAGAATTTTATCAAGAGTTTGGCTGATTTTGGAGCAGGTGCGGATCATCTCAATACGCCGCCATGTGGCACGCTCGCCTTGGCGAACCAGCATCATTAACTCATCAGCAGTCAGGTGGCTTAATATTTTTCTGAGCTCAATATTTCTAAAATCAGGAAAAATATTAATGTCGGCATTATATTTCTGATGAAAAACAGAATAGGCCATGCTGGCAAATAGATTAAACCTCGGCCAGTTCTTGGTGTAATTTTGGGAAATGTTATGCATCATTCGTGTGCATTCAACAGCGCTTTTGTGTCCGAGTTGTCTGGCAAGTGTTGAAAAACGCCCATTGTCCTGGGAACTTTCATTGGCAAACAAGACAATCGGGTTGATCAGGCTGCCGATATAGTGATTAACACCGTACATTCTTGCCAGTCGCTTGGCTGGCAAGTCATCACTAACTGAGCCATCAACCCATTTACGAGAGGGGAGGTAAGGCTGTGCTTCACCGTGAATATTTTTTGCCTCCAGTGTCACCGGTGGAAAGACCCCGGGTACCGCGCAGGAAGCTAAAACAGCGGAGCGCACATAAACGTTGGGTGAGGTAATCGCATTTAGCAAGCGAGATGTTTGATGCAGCTCAGCCGGTGCGATGGAAATATTGATATGGCGCCCGGTAAGATCGTAAGCTTCCTGAAAAGTTATATCTGGCACCATGCGGTTAATGGCTTCTTCTGCTTCATGAATATCGATCTGCGGTTTTTTACCAAATAACATGCGATTAAACCAGCTGGCTTCTTCTTTGGCTTCCGAGACCAGGTTTCTGGGGTGCAGAAAAATATCGAGTTCACGCTCAGAGTGGGTACCGAAGATAGCGCCGACAACTGAGCCGGCACTAGCACCAGAAAGAACATTAGGCAGTAAGCCCTGTTCACGAAGGGCTTTAAGTACGCCGATGTGAAAATGACCTAAGGAGCCTCCGCCACTGAGCATCAGTGCCGAGCGACCATAGCAATGACTGGCGCGATGGAAAAAATCGAGTTTCTCTTCGTGGCTCACCTGATCATCATCGAGTGAGGCAATATTATTCAGTGCATTACAAATCTCTTCAACGTAATCTTCAACAAGGCGCTTGGTGCCAAATTTGGCCTGATTATAAAGTGCGGTTTTACCCATACCGCCCATATTTCCGTGAATACCTTCATTGAGAGTGTAGAGCAGACCAATATTATCTTGACGGGCTCGATAGGAGCGCAGGCGATCGAGCCGCTGGCGTATTTGCACATGATCATAAAGGCGAGTTTGATCGGTGGTCTTCCAGGCAGCAGCGCCTGAGATTTCATCATGGGCCATCGCGGCCTCGCGCCACAGCTCGTAGCTGTCAGCAGTATCCATGAGATTTTGTTGCTGTTTCAGTTTTCTCGATTGTGACATGAACACGCTATATAGCTCCTACAAAATGCCTCTTAGGCTGATCATACCACAGGCAATAGCCGATATGGTTGATATGAGATAAGCAAAGGCGGACGATTTTTCCGATAGCTCTTTGTCTTGCGATAGTTGATAAAGATAGCAGTAAAAAAGCCATTGTCATCAAGGACAAAGGAAATCATTTAAATGTGTGTTGTAGAGCACTCTATTAACTAAAAAAGCTCAATAAGCAGCCGGATTAATGGCCGCTTAATGTTAATGATATTTAGAGTATGGAAAGAATAAACGCAACTATTCAGCAATGGCACAAAGTTCGTCATTCCGGCAGTCTTTTAGCCGGAATCCAGTTTGCAAAACTCTGGATCCCCGACAAAACACCTCGGGGATGACGAAAATGGTGAGTTCAGATTGTTTATTTCATTATGCTGAATAGTAACGAATAAACTAATCAAGACTAAAGCGTGCGAGTCACAGCATAAAAGATTGCTTGAGATTTGAACCTTCAACTACAATGCGAGATTAACTATTCCCAGCAGGTATCCAGATGATGGCAAGCACAAAGCAAAAAAAGACAAATAGTACTATAGCAGGCCAGCATAATATCGGTTTGTTATTAAAAAAGCGTGCTGAGATAAGCGCCAATCTCGAAGCCTTTGTTGAATTTGAAAAACAGCGGCGCTTTACTTTTTTTCAGCTGAATCAGCGCTGCAATCAAGCGGCTAGTTTGTTAGTGGATAAAGGCGTCAAAGCGGGCGACCGGGTTGCCACCCTATTAAAAAATGGCATAGAGTTTATCGAAATATATTTTGCAGTTGCCAAGTTGGGCGCAATTCTGGTGCCGATTAACTGGCGACTGGCACCGGCGGAGATTTGTTATATTCTCGCCGATGCGGGTGTCAGCACACTGATTTTTGACGAAGATTTTGATCATACCCTGATGGACATCCAGGCCAGTGTGCAAAAGCCATCTTCATTGCGAGAATATTTACGTGTGTCGGGTGATGATATGGCTGGCAGTGATCATGCCCCGGAGTCCGGGCAGGCGAGTGCCAAGGCCACAGGTGAGGACTATACCCATTTGCGAGAAAGCTGTAGTGCCGAGGAGCCACCGATTGGCGCCTACGATGATGAGCTGCTGTTTATTATGTACACCTCTGGCACCACCGGCAGGCCGAAGGGTGCTATGCACAGTCATACGGGAATGATGTGGGCGCAGCTGACTACCATGAGCACTTCAGATATGCGCGGAGATGATCGTTTTTTACTGCCACTGCCAATGTTTCATGTCGGCTGCTTGCTGCCAATGTCGCAGCTAGTTCATCGCGGCGCCACTGGCGTTATTATGCGCGAGGTTGATATGGCAATGATGCTTCAGGCCATTGACCAGGAGCGCATCTCAATTTTTATGGCAGTACCTGTTTTACTGCAATTTATGTTGTTGATTCCCGAGCGAGAAAAATATGATTTGAGCTCAGTGCGCTGGATAGCTACCGGAGCAGCGCCAGTGCCTTTGTCGTTGCTCAGTGATTATGAGGCCTTGGGCATCTCAATTTATCAGGCTTATGGTTTAACAGAATCATGCGGCCCGGGTACTTTATTAAGTCCTCATGATGCTAAAACAAAAGCGGGCTCTGCTGGTCATCCACAAATGCACACTAAACTCAAAGTTATTGATGAGCAGGGAAATACCATACAGCCTGGAAGCACGCAGGTTGGTGAGTTATTGCTTGGTGGGCTTCATATTATGAAAGGTTACTGGAATAACCCAGAGGCAACAGCCGAGGCACTTAAGGATGGTTGGTTGTATACCGGTGATCTGGTTACCATTGATGAAGACGGATGTATCACCATCTGTGATCGCAAAAAAGATATGATTATCTCGGGCGGTGAAAATATTTATCCGGCGGAGCTGGAAAATATTCTTACCGCTAGTCCAGAAGTGCAAGAGGTTGCAGTGATTGGTGTTCAATCTCAAAAATGGGGTGAAACACCGCTTGCTATTATCGTCGCTGTCGCGGGCACATCACCTAGTAAAGAGTCGCTGATTACTTATGCCAAGCAACACCTTGCTGCGTATAAAGTACCGCAGCTTTATGAGTTTGTTGAGGCGCTACCACGCAACCCTTCCGGTAAATTGATGAAGCCTGTTTTGAGAAAACAGTTTTCTGAGCCGGCACCATTTTAGTGTGTTTTATGAACTAGCTAGTGCCCATCCAGAAATTAAACAAAGAGGTCATGGCCAACACCAATCTTGCGACTTAAAGGCCTTGAAAAGGCCTAGGAGCTAGATTTGCGTTGGCTATGACCGGATTTAATTTTCGAAAGCTACCAGTTTCTGGTTAGGCACTAACTAGCCCAACGTATCGGTGTCACACCAGAACATGTTGCCGAGAGCATCGTTAAAGCTATACTAAGCAACAAAATACGGGTCCGGGTTGGTCGCGATGCTGTTCTTCTGGATATTCTCAAACGCCTGATACCCAAAGCGATTCATAAACCAATGATTAAAGTACATCGAAAACAACAGGGCTAAATACCACATGCACAGCAAAACAGTTTCATTGATGCTATTTGCTTTCTCATTATTGTTTTCATTCAGCCTTTCCGCTTTCGCAGCCACTAAACCCAATATCATTATCATGGTAGCTGATGATATTGGTTACGCAGACCCAGGATTTCGTGGCTCTCAAATAGAAACCCCCTCTATCGATCGACTTGCAGCAGAGGGGATGGAACTTAAACGTTTTTATACCGCACCGATTTGCTCGCCGACACGCGCTGCCCTGATGACCGGACGCGACCCAATCCGCCTTGGTGTTGCCTATGGCGTAGTGCTGCCCTGGGACAGCGGCGGCGTACATACCGACGAACACTTTATGCCAGAAAGTTTTCGCTCCGCAGGTTATCAAACAGCGATGGTCGGAAAATGGCATCTCGGACACTCCCAGCAAGGGCTACTCCCTGGAGCACGCGGATTTGATGAGTTCTATGGCCACGTGCATACTGAAGTAGGTTATTTCCCACCCTTTAATATTTTGGGAGGCAAAGATTTTCAGCACAACGGCCAGTCGATCGATTACCAGTCCATAAAAGATCAGGGCTATGAAACATTTCTGTTAGCAGACCACGCCTCCAACTGGATAAAACAACGCGACAAAGATCGCCCCTTCTTTCTCTACCTGCCTTTTCTGGCTCCCCACGAACCTCTGGAAGCTCCCGATGAACTAGTCAAAAAATACAGCCACCTGAAAGATGAACGAAAGCCCGCCAGAAGCTCATCTGATGACTTATCCCGGTTGGCCAAACTTGCCGGTAAAAAAAGTCGGCGCCCGCTATATGCGGCGGTTGTTGATGCGATGGATCAAGCCGTGGGACGTGTATTAAACACACTTGAAAAGGAAGGCATTGCAGATAATACCATTGTGGTATTTTTTTCCGACAACGGTGCCACCCGGATACATGGTCGAGGAGGCGGTGACAACGCTCCCTTTCGCGGTGGAAAAGCGGAAGTTTACGAAGGGGGAATACGCGTTGTCTCTCTGATGCGCTGGCCCGGACATATTAGTGCAGGCTCGCAACTGAATCAGACGATGACAGTGATGGATCTCTTCCCAACCCTGGCTGCAGCGGCAGGCATTGCTCCGCAAAACAAACGTAAGCTTGATGGTATCAACATGTTGCCTGCACTTAGCGATAATAAAATAGTTAAACATGAAGAGACCATTTTTTTCGCATCCGAAATTCCCCGTTACGGATCCTTTCATTTCACGGCCTTTAATGACGAATGGAAATTAATACAACATGTAGAGCAAGAGCCTTTATCGACCACCGTTACGCACGAGCTTTATCGAATCAACGACGACCCTGGCGAATATAATAATCTCGCACAACAGCATCCCGATATCGTGCAGGAGATGGCGCAGGAGATTCTGCAACGACGCGCACTCTATCCGATCAACGGCATTCGCGCCCGTATAGGCTCACCGCCGGGCTGGCATCCGCCTCTTGACTGGGCAAACTATGCCACACCTCAATCTGAGCTACAGGAAAATCCGGTAGAAAGTATGGCCCCGGATAAAACATCACTGCATATACTGGATTATCTACATGGCGATCGTGGCCGACTGATTTATGATTGTGAGCCGACACGATGGCTCGGTGGCGTTTGTATTCCTTA
>JAUXDF010000090.1 GCA_030618505.1 Spongiibacteraceae bacterium
TGCGCACATTCAATGTTCCTCAGAATAATAAAGCGGGTCTTCCTCAGATGCCGCTGGGTGTGGAAGATATCGCTCAAGGCATCGCCCAGCAACAGACCGGAGGCTTTGATAAAGTCGAGGATTTAAGGGAGCATGCCGGTTTTGAAGAGATTGATTTGACGGGCTTGTCGGTCAGTAGCGATTATTTTATGTTAAACGGGGATGCCAATATTGGCGGATTGGTGACGCGATTATATAGCGTGATCTCCCGTAAAAATGGTACATTGAAGGTGATCTATCGTAGTACCAGTAAAAACTCGGAAATCAGAACCTGTGCAGAACCAGCACTGGAATCAGACTCCTAGAGCCAGGAACGGGAAAACAAAAGTGTCAAAGCGATTAGCAATAAAAACAAATGGTGATTCAGACCAGTATATATGGACAGAATTGCCGGGAACGTCTGCAAACGCCGGCGCACTCGTTCAGAGTGCCGGTGGAAGCCTGGCGGATTTAAAACAGTATATCGGTGATGGGCACTATCAGTTAATTTTCCTGGCACCGGCCGGTGATGTGTTAGTTAAAACGGTGGAGTTTAGCGCTCAAGAGCGTAAGCATATATTAAAAACCGTCCCTTATTTACTCGAAGAAAACCTGATCTCTGATATTGATAGTCTTCATATCGTGATGGCCAAACCCGGGAGCGATAGCTTAACGGTGGCGGCAGTTGATGAGGAAAATATGGCGCATTGGTTGGCGCTGTTTGAAGAAGCCGGGCTGACTCTGAACCTTTGTTTGCCTGAGCAGTTGGTACTGTTGCCACAACAGAACTGGTCCTTGTTTTATTGGGATCAACAATACCTGTTTCGAAACCAACAGGGTATGGTTTATGTGATCGACTCAGCCAATATAGAGATGGCGATGAATATTGCCACTGAACAGTTTGCAGAGTTGCCCGGCACCATAAACCTGATTGTATCTGATGAGATGGAAAAGGAGTCTGCGCTCAAGGGTTTACCTGACGCACTTCAGCATCTGGTAGCCGTGGAGGTAAAACCACTGCAAGTGTCGATATCCGAGCAGCTCTCCTTTGCCTCCACCTGGAATTTCATGCAGGGAAAATTTGCCCGTACCGCCCAGTGGACGGCTATTTGGAAGCAATGGCAAATTGCGGTGATTATGCTGGCAGTGGCTTTTGTAGTTCACACGGGCGTTAGTTATGGAGAGCTCCAGCAGCTTGATGCAAAAAACTTAACCTTGCGACAGGAAATTGAAAAGATACACCGTACGATCTTTCCAAAAGGCCAAATTGTCGATCCCAAGCGACAGATGGAGACTGAGCTCAAACGGCTGAAAGGCGGAGGCAGTGGTGGTTTTGTCATTATTCTTGAGAAAATTGGTGGTGCGATGAACGGCGCTACAGGTCTCGAGCTTAACTCGATCAGCTACGATGTAAAAAATGGTGACGTCAGGCTTGACCTAGTGGTTGAAAACTTTCAGGAAGTAGAAAAAATTAAGGCCGGGGTAGAAAAACACGGATTGATGGTGGAGTTATTAAACAGCAATGCTCAAGGGCAAAAGGTTCGCGCGCGACTGCGAGTTAAAGGTTAAGCTCCCTTTCTCTTAGGGAGGGCGTTATTCAGCACAGGTTTCCCGATGGAAACTGACACAGTACAAACGGTAGGGCTAATAAGTGAAAGAATGGTTTAATGAGCTGGAAAGGCGTGAGCAGTGGATTGTTATCGTAGGTGCAGCAACAGTATTGTTATATGTGCTGTATTCGTCTGTCCTCGCGCCTATTAATGATAAAATTGGCACCTTGCAGTTGCGTAATAAAGGCGCCGCTGAAACCCTGCAGGCAATCCAGCAGGGTGCGCAGGAGATCAAGGCATTACGCGGTGCTAGCAATGGCTCCGGACGAGGTGTCAATCTTTCCAAAATGGTCGATCAGTCAGCCGCCAAATTTAATATTCGGGTGAGCCGTTTTCAGCCCAGTGGTAATAATGAGGCGCAGGTGTGGTTGGAGAAAGTTGATTTTAATCAGCTGATTGCCTGGCTTGATCAGATGGAAAATGGCTATGGTGTCGCGGTGTCTAATGTCTCGATGAATAGCGCAAACAATCCCGGTACTGTCAATGCCCGGGTTCGCTTTAGAAAGGGAGCATAATGAATAAGGCTACTGTTGTATTGTTGGCTACTATTGGTCTTGCGTGGTTTTTATTGAAGCTATTATTTACGGTTCCAGCGCCATTGATTATTGGACAATTATCAAAGTCAGTGCCGCAATTTAATGCCCAGGGTGTGCAAGGTACAATCTGGAATGGCTCTGCGGCAAATGTTACGATCACTGTTGATGGTAAAAATCAAAGTCTGGGTAAAACCCAATGGCAACTTAGCAAGCTTCCCCTGCTGTGGGGCAGTGCTTCGCTTACATTGTCGGCCAAAACCGCACAGCAATCTTTGAGTACAAATGCCGTTGTTAGTGCTAGTGGTAATGTCGTGCTGGAAAATACAGATTTGAGTGTTCCCGCCGTCCTGTTGAGGGATTTTGCACCTATACCTGTTGTCATTGGCGGGAATCTATCGGTGCGAATTAATCATCTGGAGTTTGCCGCGCAGCACATTAAATCACTCGATGGTGTTCTAACCTGGCAGGAAGCGGAGATTAATCTTACCGGCGTACCGGCTTTGCTAGGATCCTATGTGGCTGAACTTTCTATGGATGAGCAGGGAGATTACCTGGCTGAAGTGTCGGAGTTGGGCGGTGGCGCTTTGGGTGTTACCGGTACTGTAAAATATGCACCTGAGCGAAAGCACGTAAAACTTAATTCTGAAATTACACCCACGAATAAACTTGATCCAGGTGTTAAAAATATGATCTTGCAACTGGGACGGGTAGATGCGAAGGGAGCGATCAAATTTAACTATGAAGGCAATATTTAGCCAACCTTTACTTTTTTTATTCAAACGACTCCTAAATCCTGCACATAAAATACTTCATCGTTTTATGTGCTTCTTTTCCCTTCTTTTGTTGCTTCAAAGTGCTGCGGCTTGCGCCCAATGGTTTTCAGATGAGAGAGCCATTATGGGGACGCTTGTTCGAGTTGAACTCTGGCAGCAGGATGCAAAAAAAGCCAATACAGCCATAGAGTCGGTCATGACCGAAATGGAGCGCATCAATCAGCTGATGAGTCCGCTTATTGCCAGTAGCGAGCTGGCAAAAATAAACAGCCAGGCAGCCCAAGGCGCTGTTGTCATTTCCCCCGAGCTGTTTGAGCTTATCACCAAGGCACAAGATGTTGCTGAATTAAGCACTGGAGCTTTTGATATCAGCTTTGCATCGATTGGCCAATATTATGATTACCGCGCGGGGAAACAACCCGAGCAAGCCAGTATCGACCAGTTATTGGATCGTATTAATTATCAGCAGATAGTGCTTAATAAAAAACATAGCTCTATTCGTTTTTTGAGGCAGGGAATGGCCATTGATCTTGGCGGGATAGCCAAGGGGCATGCCGTGGATCGAGGCATTGCTTTGTTAGCCCGACAGGGGATCAGCAACGCACTGGTTTCAGCTGGTGGTGATACGCGTCTGCTGGGCGATAAACGCGGCAGACCATGGCTTGTAGCTATTAAAGACCCCCGCCATGATGATAAGCAGGCGGTGCTTATCCCCCTGGCCGATGTGGCGATTTCTACCTCGGGTGATTATGAGCGCTTTTTTATTGATGGAGACAAGCGTGTACACCATATTATTCAACCATCGAGCGGAAGATCAGCTGCAGGGGTGCAAAGTGTTTCTATCATCGGTCCTGATTCGACCACCACAGATGCATTGTCTACAGCAGTATTTGTTCTAGGCGTAGAAAAGGGTCTTAATTTAATTAACTCCCTTGCCGGTATTGATGCAATTATTATCGATGCCAAACGTAAGATGCATTATTCAAATGACTTGAGACCACCTCGGCGCTGAGATCCGCGAAGGCGTCATGCGGCCTAGGGGGTCATTAGCCACTAACCTGAATTTATGCACACCTTGGTTGATGTGGTTAAAATCGTCTGGCTTTCCTGTCAAAAAAACGTCATTAAGCTATTTATATCTCGTAAGTCATTGAAATATAATGAATAAATAGATGTGTGCGGAAATTGTTCAATCTGTTGATGTGCTGGGCTTTCATGGACTTAAGAGCATATTACGAAGTTTATCCACTAAGTTATCCACAGAATTTGTGGATAAAGAATAATGCTTGATACGAATCAAATAAATCCCCAAGAGTAGCCAGAGCCTGTAGCCTTGATCAGTGTGCCCCGCGAAGCGTTTTGGGCATGAGGAACGAAATCAGGGTTTTTCGTATAAAATACCAGCTGCAAACTACGTATTCTATCTTTTCCTCCGAGTGTTAGTGGACATCACACTGGTAAAACTCCCTGATTTCGTTCCTCAATCAAGGCTACGAAAATAGCGCTGAAGACACTTTATCTGTCCTGTCGCTGTTAGCGCAGTAGGATAAGTGGTTTTTTTCGTTAAGCGTTGAAGGAGCGGGTATCGGAGGGTTGGGCAAAGTAGCGATTTAATACCTGCTCGATCGACTCCCTGTTAACGGGTTTCGATATGTACTCGTCCATACCACAAGCTAGTGCTTTTTGTTTATATTCACCTGCCGCATGGGCGCTGAGTGCGACGATAAGCGTGTGGCTCTTGCTTATGTTGGCGCTTTCTTGCTCGTGTTGGCGAATCCATTTAGTTGCTTGATAACCATCCATTCTGGGCATCTCGCAGTCCATAAAAATCAAGTCAAAGGGCTGTTCTTCGTTTTTTATTAGCTCAATGACTTCTTTTCCGTTAGAGGCTGATTTGGGTCGAATGTTAAGCTTGCTAAGTAGTCCGACAATGACCATCCGGTTAACCTTATTATCTTCAGCAACCAGGACGCGCAGGTTCTCATAGGCGTGCGGCATTGGTATTTTATGCGTATTATTTTGGTCTCCGGTGCTGATGCTTAACCCCAGTGACTCGGCCAGGGTGTCGTGAAGATGTTTGCTGGTAACCGGTTTTACCAAAAAACAACGAAGGCCGACAGCCTCGGGTTGTTTGCTTTGCAGATAACGCGATTGTACTGAGCCGATTAAAATGGGGCTGTAGCCGATATCACCTTCACCCAGTGCTTGATGCAGTGAGCGAAGTGTTGGGTTGCCCGTTTGCCAAGGTAGAATGACGATATCATAGGGGTTGTTATCTTGTTTCGCTTGCTTGAGCGTCTCGGCGGCGTTGGCGATATGATGGCTGACATCCGTTGCCATTCCCCAAGATGAGGTTAGTGTTACAATCAGGTCACAGAAGGGGGGGTGCTCATCAATAACCAGCAAACGTTTTCCCTGCAGTGCCGTTGCTCTGTCTGTTACCGAAAATTTTTCATCACTGTGGGGCAGGGGGAAACGAGCAGTAAACCAAAAGGTCGTTCCTTCACTGTTTTCCTGATCAGCGCTTGCATCATTGCTGACACCTATATCACCGTGCATCATCTCGGCCAGTTGTCTGCATATTGCGAGCCCTAGTCCCTGACTGGCATATTTTCGAGAACTTTGTGAGTCGCCATGGGTGAAAGGGAGAAACAGTGCCTCTCTTTCTTCCTTGTTCAGATCGATGCAGGTGTCGATAATATCAAAGCGTATCTCAACGCTGTTGAAGGTGGTTTTCTCTGTTTGATGGACATAGAGGGTGATATCACCGCTTTCGGTAAAGTTGAATACATTGCTGAGTAGGTTAAGTACCACCTGCCTGACTTTGGCTGGGTCACCTTTAAGGAGTAGCGTGGTGCCCGGCTTGATACTACCAACAAAGTTTAGGTTTTTTTCAACGGCCTTGAGTGAAAAAATTGAGATGCAGTCATCGACCAAATCCTCAAGATTAAATACTGTTGATTCTATATCTATTTTCCCTGCTTCAATTTCTGAATAATCCAGCAGATCATTGATGACGTTAAGTAAAGTTTGTCCCGAGTTATTAATAGATTTTACGTATTGCAATTGATGCGGGGAAAGGTTGGTATCGAGTAGCAACTCTGTCATGCCAAGTACACCGCTCATAGGTGTGCGGATGTCGTGGCTCATTGTGATTAAAAACTCATTTTTTACTCTGTCTTCAATCTTGCTTTCATCGGTGGTTTTGTCCAGTTCTAGTTCGTGGAGTTTATTTTTGTAGATATCAAGATTGTTTTTGAGCTTTTCTTCGGTAGCCTTGACGAGTTCCGTGCCGGCGATGACTCGATCTTCGTGACGAAGTTTAAGTTTTTCTACCAAGGCAAAGGTTAAAAATAACATCATGGCCAAATAGCCAAGAGAGGTGAAGCTGCAGGGTATATCAATGGGGGGGAGAAAACCCTCAGTAGACAGCACGCCAAGAATCAGGCAGAGAATAAGTGCTAACACGGCGCTGGCATAATAACCCGCACTGCTTACCTCTCCCTTTAGGCGAATTTTGATAGCGGCAGCAAAGGCCAGTATGTAAAGAAGTAACGCTAGCAGCGAGGCAGTTGCCGAGAGTGCAAGTACGGTCGGGGTGAATTTCCCAATAATAAACAACAGTGCGCTACCGCTTGCCGTAAGAATAACGCCGACGTAAAGAGGGTCAGACCAGCGCCTTAAATTAAGAAAGCTATTGGTAAAGAGTGCAAAGGCTATTTGCATGAAAGCCAAACTAAAATAAAGGATCCAGAGGCGGTTTTTGATATTCTCGATGATTAAAAACTGAAATAGATGCCCTTCCATGGCGCTGATATAAAGGATTGAAACAGCGGCAAGGAAGGCAAAGTGAAGATGACTTTTCTCTTTAAAGTTTATGTAGGTGAAAATATTAGTAAAGATGATTAAAGTCAGTAAGCCATAGACGATACCGAAAAAAAGCTGCTCTTTTTGGGTGTAGTTAAAAAAAGCCTGGGGTGACCACAGGTTGATTTGAAAGCGAAGATCCCCTGTGTGCTCTATACGCCAATAAAACGTGCTGTGGCTGTTCGGTGCGAGGGTGATTTGTTGGGCAATATTTCGATAATTTATTTCTCGCTGATCAAAATAGCCGTGTATACCCAGGGCTGAATATAAAGTCTCATACCTGCCTTCATCATCGGTTTGATATAGACTTAATGATTGAATCCTTGGATGAGTAAACTCAACAATGATGTCTTTGGGTTTGTCCTCCGGGTTCTGCAGGGGCAATGATGCCCAGTGGATTCCGTGAACCATACCTTTGCTGACAAAGGATTTGCCGTTAGTCTGCCATTGAACGGAAGGCAGTTTGGTGAGTAACTCATCGATGTCATCAGGGCTATATTTTCCCGTCTGCAGTGATAATACGGGGGTGATATTGGCAGGTTTGTCCAGTTTGACGGGGATGGGCAATGTGTCAATTTGGTCTTTTTCTGTCAAGGGAAAAAAGAACAAGGGGACAAACAGCGCAAGCAGTAATGCCCACGGTAATAGCTTTAACCCTCTATGCACGATATTCCCTCTAGTCTTGATGCCATTTATAGTTGTTCATTTTGTAACTTATTCAGCAAAGGCACAAAGTTCGTCATTCCGGCAGTCTTTTAGCCGGAATCCAGTTTGCAAGACTCTGGATCCCCGACAAAACACTTCGGGGATGACAAAAATGGTGGGTTCAGAGTGTTTATTTCATTATGCTGGATAGGTGCTTCATTTTGAACAATAGTGAGGACATCTGCAAGCGCCAAACAGATTTGTGACTTTTAAAATGCCAGAATTTATTGACGCACGCTACCCTTGCTTTAGAATTTGCATTTAAACGATCTTATCGCTAAAAAACGGGAACAGCCTGCCATGCAACAAGCTTTCGTCACTATGCTGAAAATGCAAGATAAAATGAATACCAAAGTTCACCCTCAATGGATTGATCAGCAGTTTGAGTGGTATCGTGCTTTGTGGCTGGAGTGCGGTGAACTAATTGATCATTATGGCTACAAATGGTGGAAAAAACAGCAGCCTGAAATGGATCAGGTAAAGCTTGAAGTGATCGATATCTGGCATTTCGGTATGAGTATGTTACTGGATGGTCGTGATATTGAGCTTATAGCCAGCGATATGGCTACCGAACTTGAAGCGGGCGAGACTGCTCCACAAAAAGGCGTTTTGGAGGCAACAGAAAATCTGGCTGCTGATGTACTCGTCAACAGGCAGTTTTCAGTTTCCATCTTCTGGGCATTACTCGATGCTGTCGAGATGAACTTCGATGATCTTTATAAAGGTTATGTGGGCAAAAACGTCTTAAACTTCTTTCGCCAGGATAATGGCTATAAGACGGGAACCTACCAGAAACAATGGGATGGGCGAGAAGATAACGAACACCTGGTAGAGATTTTAAAAACGCTTGATTCTGACAAGGCATCTTTTTCGACAGACCTGTATCAGGCACTAGCTGAGCGTTATAGTCGTTTGACCTGATCAAACCGGGGTTTCTAATGTGGCCAAATAAATGCCCAAGAGTAGCCAGCCTGTAGCCTTGATCAGTGTGCCCCGCGAAGCGTTTTGGGCATGAGGAGCGAAATCAGGGGGGTACCCGTGCGATTTACACTAACACTCTCTACTCAGCTTTTCGCTTTTGTTCCTGCGCTAATCGACGGCGTTAATCTTCTTCGGTGATGATCATTATTGAGGGCAGCAGGAAGTTGTTGATCATCTGTTTTTGCTGTTTTTTGGTTTTAAATTGATGACTGGGATTAGCCATCAATGAAATCACAAAACGAGTAATCCACTCCACTATTTGAGCTAGGCTCACGCCCTTTCTGATTAAACCTTGCTTCTTGGCTTGGTCATAGAAAGGTTGCATGAGCTCTGATCCAAAGTGGATGAAATGATCGCTAGACATGCTTAGCCGGCTGATAATAGAGGAGGCACCTGGCTGGAACAATAAAGGAGTAACGGTTTTTTTGGGGGTCTCTCGCAGAATATAAAGGCAATTCTCGGCAATATAACTAGATAATTCTTCTTTGTGTTTGGGCTTAAGCTGTAGTTTCTCGTGAAGCTGGGTCATTTCCAATAATACGACTTCGGTCAGTATTTCATCCTGATTTTTGAAATGTCGGTACAGGGTTGCCCGGCCAATACCGGCTTGGTTGGCGACATCTTCCATAAAGGTGTTTTCGACGCCTAGTTGTTGATAGCATTCGATGGTTGCTGTAATGATTTTTTGCCGGGTTACCTGGCTTCTCATTTTTCGGCGGTCAATTTTGACTTCAGTCATCGCTTTGGCTACTTATTATTGGGTTCAATGTTTCCAGGCGGGCTATTGTAACTGAATTTTGGGCTTTCCGGGAGAATGCAGTAAGGCTGGGTGGGGAGGGAGGTATTAAAATCAGCTGGGTTGCCTGATGTGCCGGATAGCATTTAGTATCTATCCGGCAATCAGGTTGCTGTTAAGCAGTTGCGCTGATATGAGATGTGCTTTCATCAAGAACCATGGCATCAGCCAAGTCAGGCCGTAATGCCTTGGCCTTGGCAAACAGCTCTGCC
>JAUXDF010000231.1 GCA_030618505.1 Spongiibacteraceae bacterium
CATTTTCGGGAGTAATTTGATTAGCTGCGGTGTAATGTCCGCCACCCGGGCTACTGCCGTAGCTATTCCAACCGGCTGTTGGCCCATCATAATCCACAGTCACATCCTGCGAGCAGCCAGCAATTAACATTATTATTAATGTCTGAACACAAAGTTTATATTTTGAAACCATAATTTGGAGCCTGTATGTAGATATTCTTGATTTTATAACTTATCACTAGCGCTATCAACACCACCTGAAGGTTGCGCCAAGCGACTTTTATTGCGATGTAATCGACCCAAAATAAATGAAACCATGGCCCACAAACCACAAACCGGTACCGCAATCCAGGCAATCGTCGATAATTTCAAACCCAGACCTTCGGCCAACTCTGCATATATTTGCCCGCTGACTGCATCCCCTCCTCGATAGATGGTGGTATCAATCAAATTTTTTGCCTGGTATTTCTCCTCTTTACTTACCACGGTATAAAGCATTTCCCTGGCTGGGCGGTTAATGGCATATTGCCCGGCCCTGCGAAAGATTTGAATACCTAATAATAGCGCCGGCAATAAGCTCAACTGTAACCCGGCAACCCATGGCAAGGTAAAAGCGGTCTGACTCTGTATGGTATCTGTGCTGGAAAAAGAACCAACCAGCATAAAACCAAGACCGAGCATCAAAGGAATCACCATCAAGCTCAAGGCTAAACCAAACTTGCTGATAAGGCGTGCGGTCACAAAAATCTGAAGCAATAAAGTCAGGCTGTTAACCACAAAATCAATGGAAGCAAATAAGGCAATACGCTGCTGGGAATCTTCAATGTTCGACTTAACAATATCGGCCTGCATAAAATATAAAAATGTAGATAACAACGAATATAAAAAGACCAGCACACAAATACCTAACAAATAGGGGGAGCGAGCCAACAGAGGAATAGCAGCCCACATATTCGCCGCAGCAGGCTTAAGCTCTGCCTCTGCGACATTGGCATCGCCTGCCCGCCCCCTTTGCAACTGATTTAACTGGCGCACACAAAGCACAGCCACGCCCAACAACAACGCACACATCAAAATCAGCCATGATGCAGCATCACTGCCATTATGCGTCATTGCGCTAGTAATATTGGTAAGCAGTGAGCCCAACAGCGTACCCGCTGTGCCTCCGGCGGCGATAAAGCCAAATAAACGTTTGGCACTGTAGGTATCATAGATATCTGCCATAAAACTCCAGAATATCGAGATAACAAACAGGTTATAAATACTGACCCAGGTAAAAAAACTCATCGCCAATGTTTTTTGCATCGCAGGGCCTAGATCGATTAAATAATCCAAACGATAAAGACTAAAAAAAACTAATAAATTAACAATAAAAAAAGCATAAACGGCGGGGATTAAATTTGCTCTGGAAAAACGCGATACCGCCCAGCCAAAAAGTGGAATGGTTAACAACATCCCCAGAAAGGTAAACCATATTAAGGTATTCAGACTTTCAACACCCACCCTTACCGCCATCTCATCGCGGATCGGTCGCAGCATGTAATAACCACACAGCAGGCAGAATAAATAGATGAAGGATAAAAACAGTGCTCGCCGCTCTTGCGGTTTTACTGATGTAAATTGTGCGAGCCAGTTATGCATCTGCTACGTTATATTCCTTACATGCAAGCGCCAAGATTGTCTGGACAATGACTGTCGCAGCTTAGTGTGTATTTATAACTTAGGGAACGACATCAGCAGCATCCTGGTCAAACTTTTTACCCAGAACGAAACCCACCGCCGCCCAAACAGCCGCTATAACCGCTCCCACCATCGCGACACCGGCCATACCTAGACCTAAGACCTGCGTCAAACCGGTAAAACCCCAACCCCAGAAGACGTCACCACCGCGATAGACAACAACGTCGATAACCGGCTTGGCCTTAAAACGGGTTTCCTGATCAACGTGGGTAAACAGCATCTCCCGTGCCGGGCGTGTGATGGCGTAGTTGCCTCCACGGCGAAAAATCTGTAAGCCCACCACTACCGTCAACAAGGGAACCATCGCCACCGACAACAAACCGCCCATCACTATAATAGGCAATAGTGCCAGGGTTAAACCAAGCCCAAATCGTGTCGCCAGGCGCGAGGTCAGAAACAACCCGGTGATAATGGTCAAAGTATTGGTGGCCAAATCCATAAAAGCCCAGATTTCGGTACGCTGCTCACGACTGTAATCCGCCATCAGATTTTTCAGCTCAAGATAAACAAACGATCCAATACCGGTGTAGAGAAACAAAAATAGAGCAATACCCAACAAAAAAGGGTTTTGCAAAAACGATTTAAAGCCCGCCATTGGATTACCGCCCATCGGCTGCATTTTTCCCGCATGACTGGCGTTACCCAGTTGACTCACTTTAATCTTCTGCAAATAAACAATGATAGGTAAAGTGCAGACCAGCACCACACTGGCGACCAGCATCAAGTTATAGGTGCCAAGCCCGGAAAACATTAAAGGAATTGACGGCCCCACCATCGCACCGACACTCGCGCCGGTGGTGATAATACCGAACAAGCGCCGGGATTGTTCCTTGGTATAAAGATCCGCCATAAAGCTCCAAAAAACCGATACTGGAAATAAGCTAAAGACACTGACCCAAACGTAAAAGGCCTTATCAATAAGCACCACATCGGCAATATATTTTGAAGCGACAAAAAACAACACAAAGGTCACGGCAAAAAAAATGTATACACCCGGCACTAAACGATTCAGGGAAACCCGGGAAATAGCAAAACCATAAATGGCCACCACCGCAAAACTAAAAAAGAAATTAATAGTCCACAACAGACTGACCTCAGCATCACTCCAGTCGCTGGCCATGGCATCGCGCACGGGCCGTAGAATGTAATAGGCCGCCATTAAGATCAGCACTAAAGAAAAAGAACTAAAGGTGGCTCTGATTTCACTTGCTTCTACTTTTGACAGAAACTTTAGCAGCCTGGCGATAAGGCCACCGGAATCACTACTACTCACTTAATTTGTGCTCCTAAACAAAAAGGGGGTTACTTGCGCACTTTCACTAGGTAGTGCCCATCCAGAAATCAAACAAAGAGGTCATGGCCAATGCTGATCTTGCGACTTAAAGGCCTTGAAAAGGCCTAGGAGCTAGATTTGCATTGGCTATGGCCGGATTTAATTTTCGAAAGCTACCAGTTTCTGGATGGGCACTAACTAAGTATCATTCGGTACTGTACCCTTTCGCGTAACAATCGTAAAATGCGCCTCTATTTTTAAACTATCGGAATTACCTCCTATGCGCGCCAGCAAATACCTGATTGCCACTTTAAAAGAAACTCCTGCCGATGCGGAAGTCATCAGCCATCAGCTCATGCTACGTGCGGGTTTGATTCGAAAACTGGCATCCGGTCTCTACACCTGGCTGCCAATGGGTCTGCGGGTACTGCGCAAGGTTGAAAAAATAGTCCGGGAAGAAATGGATGCCAACGATGGCCAGGAAGTGCTAATGCCTGTCGTGCAACCCTCTGAACTGTGGGAAGAATCCGGGCGCTGGCAGCAATATGGCCCGGAACTACTGCGCATTGAAGATCGCCATCAACGCGCATTCTGTCTCGGCCCCACCCATGAAGAGGTGATTACCGACCTGATTCGCAACGAAATAAAAAGCTATAAACAATTACCCGCAACCTTCTACCAGATTCAAACCAAATTCCGCGATGAAATCCGCCCCCGCTTTGGCATTATGCGCGCACGTGAGTTCACCATGAAAGATGCCTATTCCTTTCACCTGAACCAGGAATCTTTACAACAGACCTACGAAACCATGTTCGATGCCTACTCGCGTATATTCAGCCGTATAGGCCTTGATTTTCGCCCCGTGATTGCCGATACCGGCTCCATTGGCGGCAGTGCATCACACGAATTTCACGTACTGGCAAATGCCGGCGAAGATGATATTGCCTTCAGTGATGGTAGTGATTTTGCCGCCAACGTTGAAATGGCAGAAGCACTTGCACCCACTGGGGAACGACCCACTGCTAGCGAAGAACAACAGCAAATAGCTACACCGAATCAACATTCCATTGAAGAGCTCTGTGCATTTCTTTCCGTTGACGCAACACAAACGGTTAAAACCCTGATTGTGCTGGGCTGTCACGATGAAGGTACACCCGCGCCACTTGTAGCACTGGTACTACGGGGCGACCACCAGCTCAATGAAATCAAAGCTGAAAAACTATCGGAAGTTGCCGAACCTCTGCAATTAGCCTCCGACGAGCAGATCAAAAATGCCATCAACTGCAAGCCTGGTTCCATCGGCCCCTGCGCTTTAAATAATATCCCTGTCATCGTTGATCGCAGCGCCGCGCATTTGGCAAATTTTGTTTGTGGCGCCAATAAAGACGGTTACCACCTCAGCGGCGTCAACTGGCAAAGAGATTGCCAAATTGACCAGATTGCCGATATCCGCAATGTCCTTGCCGGCGACCCTAGTCCAGACGGCAAAGGGACTTTGGTAATCAAGCGCGGCATTGAAGTCGGGCATATATTCCAGCTCGGCACTAAATATAGCGAGGCACTCAAGGCAACAGTACTGGACGAAGATCAAAAAAATACCGTGATGACCATGGGCTGTTATGGCATTGGTGTCTCTCGTGTAGTCGCTGCAGCTATCGAGCAGAATCACGACGATAAAGGTATTATCTGGCCAGAAGCCATCGCGCCTTTTCAGCTGGCTATTGTTCCTATTAACATGCACAAGTCTGAAGCCGTTAGAGAGCAGTGCGAGACTCTATACAAATCCCTGAGCGACAAGGGCATTGAAGTGCTGTTTATGGATGAAGAAAAAGCCCGCCTTGGCGTTATGCTGGCTAATGTTGAATTGACCGGCATTCCCCACCGTGTAGTCATTGGCGATCGCGGACTAAAAGAAGGCAAGATAGAATACAAAGAGAGAAAACAGCAAGAAAATGAGGAAATACCCCTCAATAAACTGGAAACGTTCCTCGAAAATAAGCTGCTCTGCTAAACTGGAGGGATAGAGCAATCTTTCCCTGAGCAGTTATGAACAGACTTATCATTAACACCGTGATCGCCCTCACACTAAGCTGGGGAGCTTTCACCGCCGCTTTTGTACACAGCAATCCTCATAGTTCCGACGGTCAACAGGCTAATCAGGAACTGCGTAGCTTCCTTAAATCCACCATTAATGACGCCAGCAGTTTTAAAGACCGCTTTGATGCCGAGGTCTGGCTAATTGACATGTCTGGCCGACTAAAACCCTTTATTAAAGATCCTAAACAAAGACTGGAACTGCTAAAGGCGGTACACCAGGAAGCTACTCGCGCCAAACTAAGACCCGACCTGGTGCTGGCACTGATACAGATTGAAAGTCATTTTAACAAATACGCCGTCTCCAGAGTCGGCGCACAAGGGCTAATGCAGGTTATGCCTTTTTGGAAAAATGAGATTGGCCGCCCCAATGACAATCTCACCGATATGAATACCAACCTGCGTTATGGCTGTAGGATATTGCAATTCTACATAAAAAAGGAAAAAGGCAGGCTGGCTCCTGCACTGGCACGCTACAATGG
>JAUXDF010000275.1 GCA_030618505.1 Spongiibacteraceae bacterium
GTGGTGGAAAATATGGCAATGCATGTCTGCAGCCAATGTGGACATGCAGAGCATCTCTTTGGTGCTGGCGGCGGGGAGAAAATAGCGAAAGAGTACGACGCGCCTTTATTGGGTTCTCTGCCTCTCGATATTAATATCCGTCAACAGGTTGATGAGGGTAATCCAACGGTATCTGCTGATCCTAAGGGAGATATCGCTCAAATGTACCGGGAGATGGCGAGGAAAATGACGGCCAATTTAGCCAAGCGTGGCAAAAACGATGCGGGACAGGCGGCGGAGGTGATCGCTTTTAGTCGTTAGTCTCCGGGCTGGCTTTTTCATAGCCGTACTGACTTTAAATTGTACCGACAAGCCGCTATCATAGCGGCTTTTTTATTGCCGAAAAATGGCATCAACCAATGGTGAGCTGGGTATGAGTATAAAAGCGGATAAATGGATTCGTCGAATGGCGCAGGAACAGGGCATGATTGAGCCCTTTGAGCCAGGCCAGGTTCGCCAGGGCGAACAGGGCAAAATGATCTCCTACGGCACCTCCAGCTATGGTTATGATGTGCGGTGTTCCGACGAGTTTAAAATCTTTACCAATATCCACTCCGCCACCGTTGATCCGAAAAACTTTGATGAAAGAAGTTTTGTTGATGTCAAAAGCGATGTGTGTATTATTCCGCCAAACTCCTTTGCGCTGGCGCGCACGGTGGAATTTTTCCGTATTCCGCGCAATGTATTAACCATTTGTCTGGGTAAATCTACCTATGCTCGTTGCGGTATTATCGTTAATGTCACCCCGCTGGAACCTGAGTGGGAAGGGCATGTGACCTTGGAGTTTTCCAATACCACCACCTTGCCGGCAAAAATTTATGCCAATGAAGGTGTTGCTCAGATGCTGTTTTTTGAGTCAGATGAAGAATGTGAAACCAGCTATAAGGATCGTGGCGGCAAATATCAGGGGCAGCGTGGGGTGACTTTGCCGAAGGCCTAAGCTGATGGTTGGTAGAAAAAGTGAGTATTTTCGTCTTTCCTGCGAAGGCAGGAATCCAGCTTTCCAAGACACTAATCTACTTTTTATTGAGGTCAAGGATGACCAAGCAACCCGCTGTTTATATTCTTTCCTGCAAAAGAAATGGTACTTTGTACATAGGCGTTACCAGCAATCTCGTTCAGCGCGTATGGCAGCATCGCAACAACCAAATTTCAGGTTTTACCCAGCAGTACAATATTCATGTGCTAATTTACTATGAACTTCACGAAGATATGGTTAGTGCAATCACACGCGAGAAACAATTGAAGAAATGGAAGCGTGGATGGAAATTAAGGCTCATAGAAGAAAACAACCCTGACTGGGTGGACCTTTGGAGTCAGATTTCTTCGTAGTAGCCTAGCATTATGTAGCTGGACTCCTGCCTTCGAGAGTGTCGCAAAAGGGGCTGCCACAAAATTATCGTCGTTCCTGCGAAGGCAGGAATCCAGATTTTTCAAAGGCTTGCTGGGTCCCTGCCTTCGCAGGGAAGACGGAGGGAGGACTTTTGTGACACTCTCCTTCGAAGGAAAGACGACAGTAAGGAGTATGTGAACCTCAATACTTAAACCGGTTTATTTCAGTCCGCTTATCTTTACCCCATTAATAGTCGCTTCTTTAAGGTTCAGCTCGTACTTACCTCCATCATCCTCTACCTGCTCCAGCTTAACCAAAAAATAATCCCAGTCCTTGGCATACCAGATATAGGTTTTGCGTTTACTTTTGGCACGCTGGCGCTGAATTTTTACGGTGTTTAAGCGACCAACTGGCGTTTTAAGCAACTCTTCACCAATGATTTCAAAGTCGTATTCCTTAAGCCGTTTTTTGTCGACCACGCTATAGGTGGGTAATTCCTTGTTGGTCGGATTGGCAAGATCGAGGCGTATTTGTAGTTGTGAGTTTAGTCTGTCCAGGGTTCCTTCGGGTACCTCAAGGCTAATGGCCGGCTCATAGCCTTTATCGGTGGTGATTTTATTATCCCAGTCAAAAGAGAGTTTGTTCTTACGTTTTTTGCCGGCACCGCTTTGTTCGTAGCGGTAATGTTGAGAAATAATCTGCTGCTTGTTAAGGCGAAAGCGGCTGCTCTCCTTAATCTTTACCATCATCGATGAGGTGTTCATGCTGAGCACATAGTTACCATCGGAATCGGCTTTCAGCTTGCGTTCTGCGCTAACAGACATGCCCTTCATTTTTGTCTGATAAATAGCTGTGTAGGGTTTCAGGGGGTTGCTGGCAGGGGTGTCGGCTAAAGTATAACTGCTAGCAAGAAGGCCGATAGAGGCGGCCATGGCGGTGGTTATTGCGATAAAAAAGTGTTTAGTCGGTAAATTGAAAACCTTGTGCAGGTAAACTTTGCTCGTCCAATAGCACTTTTTCATTTTTAAGCTCCAGTTGCCCCTTTGCAAACCAGCTAGCGGCCAAAGGGTATATTTTATGTTCTTGCTTTAATACGCGCGCGGCAAGAGAGTCTTCTGTGTCATTTTTAATAATCGGTACCTGCGCCTGTATGATCGCGGGGCCACCGTCCAGCTCTTCAGTTACAAAGTGAACGGTTGCGCCGTGTAAGCTGTCCCCGGCATCAATGGCACGCTGATGGGTATGCAGTCCTGGGTACTTAGGCAGTAGGGAGGGGTGAATATTTAATAATCGCCCCTTGAACTGACTGACAAAGCCCGGTGTTAATATGCGCATAAAACCCGCCAGAATGACCAGGTCGGCCTGGTAGGCTTCGATACGCTCAGCTAGAGTATGGTCGAAACTTTCACGATCGGCGAATTGTTTATGGTCAACCAGCTCGGTTTTAATTCCCGCTTTTTGAGCGCGCTCCAGACCGTAGGCAGCGGGTTTGTTGCTGATAACGGCAACAATAGAGGCATTAAGACCGCCGTTGGCGACGGCATCAATAAAGGCCTGTAAATTACTGCCACTACCGGATAACAGAATAACAACTTTGCAGGTGTGTGCTGGCATTTCCTGAATCAAAGCCCCTGTAGCTCAACTTGGTCTTCACCGTCTGAGGCTGCGGTAATCTCCCCCAGTATCCAGGCCTGCTCGCCCTCTGCGGCAAGAATTTCTAAAGCCTGCTCGGTGTGCTCAGCGGCAACACAGAGCACCATACCGACACCACAGTTAAAGGTGCGATGCATCTCCTGCTCATCCACATTGCCATTTTGCTGGAGCCAGTCGAAAACCGCCGGGCGTTGCCAGCTGTTGGTATCAATCAGTGCTTTTGCGCTGGCGGGCAATACTCTGGGAATATTCTCCAGCAAACCACCACCGGTGATATGGGAAAGTGCATGCACCGGGCATTGCTTGAGTAGTGATAGCAATGATTTTATATAGATTTTGGTGGGAGCCAGCAAGGCATCAGCCAATACCCGGTCTCCCAGGTTTTGCTGAAGATTCGCATTAACATGCGCAATAATTTTTCGAATTAAGGAATAACCGTTGGAATGAGGGCCGCTGGAAGCCAGTCCGATCAACTTGTCGCCAACGCTGACCTTGCTGCCATCAATAATCGCTGATTTTTCCACCACACCCACACAAAAACCGGCCAGGTCGTAATCATCGCCTTCATACATGCCGGGCATTTCGGCGGTTTCTCCACCCACTAATGCACAGCCAGCCAGTTCACAGCCAGCGCCAATGCCTTCGACGACACTGGCAGCAGTATCTACATTGAGCTTGCCGGTGGCATAATAATCGAGGAAAAACAGCGGCTCGCCACCTTGTACGATTAAATCATTCACACACATCGCCACCAGATCAATGCCGATAGTGTTGTGAATGCCCAGCTCCATCGCCAGACGCAGTTTAGTGCCAACCCCATCAGTGCCAGAAACCAGTACCGGCTCCTTATAGCCCTTTGGAAGTTCACACAGGGCGCCAAAGCCGCCCAGTCCGGCCATCACTTCAGGCCGTCGTGTGCGTTTGGCAACGCCTTTGATACGTTCAACCAATGCATTGCCGGCTTCAATATCAACGCCGGCGTCTTTGTAACTGAGAGAGGGCTTAGTGCTATCGATTTTATCTGTCATGAAGGTATCAGCTGAGGAATGTGAGTTAATATAGAGGCTATAATCAGGCGCGCTATTGTAGCAGCTGGCTTGAAGGCAAGCTATCTTGCTACAATCGCTTTTTATCGTTAACGCCCGTAGAGGGACAAAAATACACGTGAAAACTCAAATTTTGTTTGTTTTATTGCTGATGACATCACTGTCTTTGCCCGTGGGGGCGGAGCGGGTTGCAGATTTGTATAGTGTTACCGTGCCGGTGGAGGATCAGGGCAAGAGTGCTTTGAAGTCGGGGGTGCGAGAAGCCTTTGCGCAGGTATTGTTGAAGGTGACGGGCCGCAAAGATGTGATGAGCAAGCCAGAGGTAATTGCTGCGCAGAGTCGCGCCAGCTCCTATGTTCTTCAGTACAGCTATTCCACCGTGACCCTCACAGGCCAGAAAAAACAGACTGAAAAACGCCTGAATGTTGATTTTCAGCATAAGGCAATACAGGCTTTGCTGCGCCAGGCGCAATTGCCCATGTGGACAGCTAATCGCCCCAATGTGCTGATATGGCTGGTGGTGGATGATACTCGGCATCGACAGCTAATGGGCGCTGAGACTTTGCCTGATATGCAAGAGGCATCTCGCACGCGGGCACGGTTGCGAGGCTTGCCTCTGAGTATTCCATTGCTTGACCTTGAAGATAACAGAGCACTGCCGGTTGATGATGTCTGGGGTTTTAATAGCTCGTTGATTGAGAGTGCGTCACTACGGTATAACAGCGATGCGGTGTTGGTGGGGCGAGTGGTGATAACCTCAACGGG
>JAUXDF010000356.1 GCA_030618505.1 Spongiibacteraceae bacterium
TCTGCGGTTAATGCCTCAATCCGTCGAACGCCCGCAGCAATACCAGACTCGGAGCTAATATGAATTAAACCAATATCGCCGGTACGCGATGCATGGGTACCACCACAAAGCTCGACAGAAAACCCGCCGCCCATACTCAAGACTCGCACTTCATCACCGTACTTTTCACCAAATAGCGCCATCGCACCCTTGGTTTTTGCGGTTTCCATATCAGTAACGTCCGTTTCCACTAAGGAGTTGATTCTGATCTGGGCATTCACCAACTGCTCAATTTCTTTTAGTTGCGCTGAATTAATGGCTTCAAAATGCGAGAAATCAAAACGCAAACGATTAGGGTCAACCAGAGAACCTTTCTGGGCAACATGCTCACCAAGCACCTTGCGAAGCGCTGCATGCAAAAGGTGCGTAGCAGAATGATTTAAAGCCGTTGCCTGTCGATCACCACTAGTCACTTCTTCTTCAAGACGATCATCCACGCGTAGCTCGCCACTTTTTAAAATGCCATGATGAAGATGATTATCACTGCCCTTACTGGTAGTACTTACCTCAAATAAAACACCATCCGCCGAGAGCGTACCGCCATCACCAACTTGCCCGCCGGACTCGCCATAAAAAGGCGTTTGATCCAGAACTACAACCCCCTCATCCCCGGCGCTTAAAACCTCAACTGCTTTACCTTCTTTTAACAATGCAGTCACAATGCCCTGACCAATCAGGCTGTCATAACCGGTAAATTGAGTTTTGCCCTCAAGCTGCAAGGTTTGGGTATAGTCAATTGAAAAACCTCCGGCACTTTGCGCGCGTTTTCGCTGCTCGGCCATAGCACTTTCGTAACCCGGCATGTCGAGCACCAGATCACGCTCGCGAGCAATATCACTGGTCAGGTCGGTAGGAAAACCATAAGTATCATAAAGTTTAAATACGATATCACCGGGTATTTCCTTACCCTGTAAATTCTCCAGCGCTTCATTCAAAATCACCATGCCTTTATCAAGCGTTTTAGCAAACTGCTCTTCTTCGGCCAGTAACACTTTTTCGATTTGTGCTAACTGGCTTTTAAGCTCAGGGTAGGCCTCGCCCATTTCTTTGGCCAACGGAGCAACCAGCTTATGGAAAAACACTCCCTTCACACCCAACTTATTGCCGTGGCGAATAGCCCGTCGAATAATACGGCGTAGCACATAACCGCGCCCTTCATTACTGGGAATAACACCATCGACAATTAAAAACGAGCAGGAACGAATATGATCGGCAATCACACACAAGGACTTGGCTGACATATCTTTAGTGCCAGTCACTTCACATACCGCGCTTAACAAATTCTGAAACAAGTCGATTTCATAATTACTGTGCACACCCTGCATCACTGCAGCTATTCGCTCCAAACCCATACCGGTATCAACCGATGGTTTGGGCAGCGGGTTTAAAGTGCCATCTGCCGAGCGCTCGTATTGCATAAAGACCAGGTTCCATATCTCAATATAACGATCGCCGTCTTCATCCGGTGTTCCCGGCGGGCCACCAAACACATCTTCACCGTGGTCATAAAAAATTTCCGAGCAAGGACCGCAGGGGCCGGTATCGCCCATCTGCCAAAAATTATCCTCATCCAGCCGGGAAAAACGCTCAGGAGAAATACCCATTTCTTCCAGCCAGATTTTCTCAGCTTCATCATCAGAAATATGCACGGTTACCCACAGTTTATCTTCAGACAAACCCATGGTTTTGGTCAAAAACTCCCAACCAAACTTAATAGCATCACGCTTGAAATAATCACCAAAACTGAAATTTCCGAGCATTTCAAAAAAGGTATGATGACGGGCGGTATAACCGACGTTTTCAAGATCATTGTGTTTTCCGCCAGCTCTTACACAACGCTGGGAACTACACGCACGCACAAAGGGGCGTTTTTCAGCACCCAGAAACACATCTTTAAACTGCACCATGCCCGCATTGGTGAATAGCAGAGTCGGATCATTTCCCGGCACCAATGGGCTGCTATCAACCCGGGTATGCCCCTGTTGTTCAAAATATTTCAGGAAGGCTTCACGTATTTCAGCGCTTTTCATAAGGGGTTCCGATTTAGAAGGTTCCGGTTTTTCAACTCTAATAAATAAAAAAGCACGGCAAGCGCCGTGCATTCACAAACAACATGTTTTTCATTCTAGCGGGCCAATCGACCCTCATCAAAACCCTGACCGCCCATAATATGCAAATGTAAATGAAAGACGGTCTGACCTGCTCCTTCGCCATTATTAACCACCAGACGAAAGGTATCACCAATCCCAAGCTGGGTAGCAACCTTACCTGCGGTCTGCAACAAATGCCCCAATAAAGCCTGATCTTCAAGCTGCGCATCGACTAGCCGGGGAATCACCTGACGGGGGATCAACAGTACATGCACCGGTGCCTGGGGGTTAATATCCCGTATAGCAATACAGTGCTCGTCCTCATACAAAATATCGGAGGGAATTTCCCCGGCCATTATTTTGGTAAATAGTGTTTCAGACATCAGTGCTCCCCTCTTGGTCAGAACGCTGGACAAGCATCACTTGGCCAGTTTTTCCTCTTCAGACAACTGGCGAGCTTCACTTTCCAACATCACCGGAATTCCATCACGAACCGGGTAAGCCAAACCGCTAGCCTTGCAAACCAACTCATCCTTCTCTTTGTTGTATTCCAGCGGCGCCTTGCTCACCGGACATACCAAAATACTCAGCAGCTTCTTATCAATCATCTGTTTTTCCGATTTCCAAATTTATGGGCTATTTTAGCGCCAACTAAACCACTACTCGCCAACTTGAACCGGCATTGCTGGCACCAATAACTGCGGGTCAATACGCCGCTTGAACCAATTCATTCGCCAATCCAGATGTGCACCTGTTACCCTGCCGGTGGCGCCAATTTTAGCTATTGGCTGCCCCTGTTTAATCTCATCGCCCACCTTAACCAGTATTTCACTAAGGTGTAAAAAGCTCGATGAGAGCCCATGACCATGATCAAGAATCAGGGTGCCGCCCGAGTAAAACATATCTTTATGAGCGAGAGTAACAATACCCGATGCCGGTGCTGTCACCAGTGTTCCCACCGGCCCAGCCACATCAACGCCGTAGTGGGGTCGTCGCGGCTCGCCATTATAGACCCGCTGGCTACCAAACACACCTGTTATTGGACCCTGTGCAGGCCATTGAAAAGATTCGTTAAAAGAGGCCAGATTCAGGTCTTTCTTCCTAGCCACCCCGACCTGCCTATTTTCCTCTCGGGAACGTTTCAGATTGGCATCCGAGGGCTGCATTATTCGCTTGGCTATACCTTCGATGCGTTGAATTTTATACTCTCGGGGCTCTACCGTCAGCACCTTCTCAACGCGAAGGCCTTCAGGGCTTTCAACCACCAGTTTATCGCCACTTTTGGCATCGCGATCAAGACCAAATACAAAATACCCATCGCTGGAAACACGTAGCTCTTGTTCATTAAGGAATACTTTGGAACCCGCCTCCGTGGCGCCAACCACCAGACCACCTTGAATAAACGTCCCTTTTAGCGAAAACAGCGATTCTGCCTGTATCAGCTGCGCCTGAAACAAAGACAGCATCAACAAACCAAAGCATGCCACCTTCAACCGAGATTTCTGCATTTTTGATAATCTCCCTATCTATTTATTACGTAACTAGTGCCTATCCAGAAACCGGAAGTTTTCGAAAATTAAGTCCGCTCCTGGCCAACGCAAATCTAGCTCCTAGGCCTTTTCAAGGCCTTTAAGTCGCAAGATTTGCGTTGGCCAGGATC
>JAUXDF010000144.1 GCA_030618505.1 Spongiibacteraceae bacterium
CCGGAGTCGGCTCCGGCTGGTCGTGGAGGAAGAGTTCCAGCTTGCTCATGCACTCCAGCACCTCTTCGGCCGGAGGGGGGACAAAGGCCGCATTGCCCGGTCGGGTACCGCCGATCCAGTTCTGACTGCGCCGGAAGTCGCCCGGGGTCTGACCGCTGCCCCGGCCCCTAGTCAGCAGCACGCCGTGGATTTCCCGGAACAGCCGCAGCGACAGCGGCAACCCTTCTTCCAACAGACGCAGGCCATGATCGAGGGCCGCGACATAGTTGCTAACCTCCCGCACGTCATCCAGCGGCACGCCGGGTTCCTGATCCAGCTCAAACAGCAGCAGGTCGGACAGCGACGACTGGGTGCCCTCGATCATGGAGGAAAGCACCGCCTCCTTGCGAACATACATATAGAGGAACAGCGAGGTTTCCGGCAGCAGGATCGAGACGCTGTCCAGCCGCCCGAGCGCCAGAAGCGCCTGGTCGAACTTGCTGCGCAGCTCTGGGCTCCAGTCGATGGGCGGACGCGGTGGCAGCGGCGCGGGCACAAAGGCCTGGGCCTTTTCACCTACCGTCGATATAGTCACGTATCTGCCTTGGAGTTCTCGTTTCATCCTTTCTGCCTCGAACCTAAAATAAGATTCGTCATTATTTTACCCTAACGCCGCATTCTAAAATAAAGGCCCGAGAAAGAGAAATCAAGCGGATTTACTGAAATGACACTTTGATTTCCCCAAACGAGCGTTCGACGTCGTGACGCACATGCTAAACCAGCGATAAAATTTCAACTTACGCCCGGTTTCTCCGCGCATGAAATTACATTTGTTCGTTTAGGGGGCAGGAAACCGGAGTTGATCGGGGCGGCCCTCCGCACGCCCCCAGGACGCGGGTGCACTTCGACGGATAAGCTATTTGTCTATCCAGTAAATTGGTGGGAATTATCAGTATGAAAAGGTGCTCGAAACCCTTTCAATTTTCTTAAACCGCGCCACTAAAATCTGAAAAACTGGCGCAGTTTCGTAAACTGCGCCATAATTGCGCCATAAGTAACTTCAAACGGCGCCAAAACGATTATGCCTACGAGCAGCGATTTATTGGAAAGTATTAAAGCATCCATAGATGGGGCAACTCTGGCGGGGCTTCTGGTTCAACACCCCACTATAGCCAGGCGTACGGCACAGCGGCAGATTTCCAAGCTGATTGAAAATGGTGAGGTAATTGCACGGGGTGAAGGCCGAGCTCGTCGCTATTTTGGTTCTATTTCCCCGGAAGGGGCTGTATTCGAATCTTATAGAAAAGATACTTTCCCGAGTTTTATTCCCGTGTCTGCCGACAGTCAGGATATTTTAAGTTACATCGATCAGCCTCAGCTTGCACGAAAACCTGTGGGTTATCAGCGAGACTTTCTGGATGCCTACCGTCCTAATGAAACTTGCTACCTGTCGGAATCCCTGCGGCGCCAATTGCACAAAATGGGGAAGACCACGGATAGTAATGAGCCTGCAGGGACATTCAGTCGCGCCATCCTGAATCGGCTGCTTATCGATCTGTCTTGGGCTTCAAGTCACTTAGAGGGGAACACCTATTCACGGCTTGATACCCGAGAGCTCATTGAGCAGGGCAAATCTGCACAGGGCAAAGCGGCCATCGAGACTCAAATGATCTTGAATCATAAGTCTGCCATCGAACTCTTAGTAGAAAACATCGATACGGTTGAGTTCAACCGTTACACCTTAATGAATTTACACAGTGCATTGTCGGAAAACTTACTGCCAAACCCTGCTGATGAAGGGCGAATTCGCCATCATGCTGTGGATATTGGTAAAAGTGTTTACCGTCCATTGTCAGCCTCGGTGCAAATAGAAGGTGCGCTCGATGTACTGCTTAACAAAGCAAACAAGATTACCGATGCTTTTGAGCAATCTTTTTTTATGATGGTGCACTTACCTTATTTGCAGCCGTTTGCTGATATTAATAAACGAACGTCCCGTTTAGCTGCGAATCTGCCACTATTTCGCGCTAACTTATGTCCACTGACTTTTCTTGATGTACCTGAACAGGCATACAGTCGCGCAACCCTTGGTGTCTATGAAATGGCTCGCGTTGAGTTGCTTCGTGACCTTTATGTTTGGGCCTATGAGCGCTCGACACAAGAATATTTGGCAATCAAACAAGATCTGGCAGAACCCGACCCATTGCGCCTGACCTGGCGAGATTTTATCAAGCAAACTATTCATGTGGTTGTTACTAGTCCAGAGCAAGATCCGTTCGCCACTATTCAGCGAGCCGTAAATGAACAGATTCCTGTGCCTGAGCAAAATGAGCTACAAGCACTGATTGTAGATGAGCTTAGGCGATTGCATGAAGGTGTCTTGGCACGTTATGGCTTACGGCCCTCGGAATTTTCTGCTTGGCAGGCAGTACATAAATCTTCGCAAAATTAATTTTACAATCGGATACCTGCTCTTCGGGATCTGGCCGGAAGTCAATGGTGTCCTTGTTGCCTTTGGAGCGGTTGCGTTTAGTGCGTAACCGCTCATTCTGGGGCGCAGTTTTGGGTAACCATCCACACCCCCGGATGACAATAACCCCCAACGGACCGCAATAGATGATAAGTCACAAAAAAGCCCGCAATTACGCGGGCCATAGGATGTAACTGGATCTTGTTGGAAGTTGATTTGGTGGGGCGGCGGGAATTGAAACGCTGGCCTACACCACTGTATTTGTTGACTATACTTAACCTTGCATTAGCCCGATGTTACTAGCAGTGTTACTAAAAAGAAAAGTCATCGCTTTTCGGAGTGCTAATTCAATCACCAACACGAGTTAAATTCCGAAGTCCTCGCTTGAATAGTATAGCGCGGTGGTTGAGTGGTCAATCTACCAGCAGGAGCATTTTGATCCATTTCCATTTTCGTGGATGCGATGGCGGGTAATCGAGTTGTGTACATCCAGAGCCACATAACCATAGACCAAATGACTAGCGCAACTACCGGTTGAATTAATTGAATACTTGTTCCCATGTTATCTCCGATAAATAATTAGCCAACGTTTTCGATGACACTGATGTTACCCGCCAAAAGTGGACGCGGCTTTATGCGCTCCACCGCCTATAATCGTTAAGTGCTTTTTCCCAATAAATTCTTAATAATTACTTTGAAAGGTGCTTCGGGGACAGGTGCCCACCATTGACATTTAATTGCTACCCTGCCAACTAACGCACCATCCATTCCTAGGGCTTATACCAAATCGCAGAGGAGATCGCCCGCTCTTGAATGCTGGTGGGCTGCGGAGCCGGAACTTTTAGACTTTTAGCATCGTATGTACTCCATCGTGGCGTAGGAATCTCTAACACTCGCGCATAATAAAATGCGTGTGTATCGGCCGAAAAATCCGGGTCCCGCCAAACAACAGCAAGCTGGCCGTCGCCAATGGTATTACGGTAGCTAGCGCTCTTTACATCTACGGTATTGCCCACCGAATCCAGAGACCCTTTCTGCAGTGCCCTCTTACTCATGTTTGCAGCTATAACATCATAGATTTTCTCATGGCTGTTGCCTTTGCTGTCGATCCAGGCTTTGACCACTTGCAAGCGATCAAGGTTGGCACCGTTGGGATCCTTCAATGCCCACAGAACAAAGGTTGGGGATAAATCATTATTCGGTTTGGGCGGCAATTCATCTCCCATTGGCACCCCTAATCTGTATGCCTCTGCAGCCGGGTCTTGTGCCGACAACAACTGCTCGTCGTATTGCCAGCCACCAAAAAAGCGAAGTGTAATGCGTGGACCTGAGGTGGCGTAAGTTTCTCGGCGGCGCATGGCGTCAAACAGCGATTCCCGTGTGTTGCCCTCAGCCCATATAGCGGCTAGGCCGCCAGACCCCCAAGTGCGGGCCATATTGAATTTGTCCGGAATTAACAGCGATTGGTTCAGCCGAATACCGGGGGTACCGTCAATAATGGGCTGTTTGCCGTGATAACTATTTTCCTCTACAGGAGAACTGGCATTGTGACTGTCAGTGCTACCGATAAAGCCGAAGTAAAACGGATTAAAACCTTCGCGATGGGCGAATTCTATCCCTGTTCGCAGTGCATCCCTGGCGTAGCTGCCTTTGGGTTGGCTGGGTTGGCCGCCGAAGCGTACGTCATTGAGTGCAAAGTTTGCGAATTCATCGGTACTGGAGAGTAGCGGGTGAGTTTCTGACTGGCCTTTGATTTGTATGATTTCTGCGATGGGTTCTAGGCGACTTCGTCGCTCGGCATAAACACTCGTTAGTTGATCGCCAGCGAAAGTGTGAGGCTCCCACATGCGACCATCACTCATATTTCCGTTGTGTGGGATACTGATAGCAAGCATGCCCTGCTCGGACTGTTTCTCCAGTGCCTGCCAAAGATCCTCTGCATTAAGGGATTCGACTGAACTATACGGCAGATCGGGCACTTTATTAGAACGATAAACCACATTACGGTGGAGACTGGAATTGTCAATGATCGGCGACCACTCGTAAGCAATGAACGTGGTAAACGACCCCGGCTTGTAGTGACGATCTGCAGCCGCGATAATTTCTTTCCACGCTTCGCGCTGCACTGGCCCACGATGCTCGCCGCTTCCCCAGCCTGATATCCCAAAACTGGCCAGGGCTTTAATATAAGCCCACGTGATAGCGAAGCGCGATCCGCTACTGATAGTTTCGCGAAAGCTGTTACTGAGTGCAGTCCCGTTTTTATCCTCAGCCCGAAATTGTCCTAAGTATTCGGCATGGTCGGTAACAGCAGCAAAATCGAGCGGTCGACTAAGCTGAACTGGATATCCAAAGCCGTGCTCGATGCTCCCTCCCTTCGCAAAAATATAGCTATCATCCGGCTTGGCCCTTACCCCCATGGTGTAGGCATCATTCGAGTAACTGGTGTGGATGTGAAGGTCACCGAAATAGGCTTGGCGAGCTGGATGCTGAAGGGATTTTTTGTCTACCTCGCTACTAAAACTAACGCTAGAGACGGCAAGTAAGCACATCAAGACGAGTGAAAATAGGGGGAATCTAGGTATCATTTTCGCCCTCACTAAATAGGGGTTTCGGGGGACAGGCACTCACCATTATGATAGGAAACCCAAGTAATGTCAGCCACTTCTATTCAACCAGCCTGTTACCCTCACCACTTTTCACGATGTCGTAGATCAAACTATTAAACGATAGTGGTAACCCTCTCTTAAACAGTGACTTTACAAAGTGAGTTAACCCAATGAAAAAACACAATGCCAATAACGAGCGAATCAAACGTAAATACCTGACCTTTATGAAGCAGGCAAAAGGGCAGAGTGAAGCCTCCATTGATGCTGTTGCCAAGGCTATTGCCCGGTTTGAATTTTATAACAAGTACAAAGACTTCAAGGCGTTCCACTTTGAGCAGGCAATCGGTTTTAAAAAGCACCTAGCCAAGCAAACACATTATCAAACAGGTAAGCCATTAAGCCTCGCGACGATGAATGGGGCGGTGCGACAATTGAAGGCATTTATCGAGTGGTTGTCACAAGAGTCGGGCTACAAATCGCGCATCAAGTATTCGGATGCTGAGTATTTCAATCTCTCTGAAAAAGAGGCACGTACCGCCAAGGCAAGCCGCCAAAAGCCAGTGGCAAGTGTTGAGCAGATCAAACATGTGTTAGCGATGATGCCTAACGGTACAGACATTGAAAAACGAGATAGAGCGTTGATTGCCTTTACTCTGTTAACCGGCGCAAGGGATAGTGCTATTGCTTCGTTGAAGTTGAAGCATATCGACGTAACTGCGGGTACTGTCTATCAAGATGCCAGGGAAGTGAACACCAAGTTTAGCAAGAGCTTTACTACCTGTTTTTTTCCAGTGAGTGATGATGTGCGCGATATTGTTGTTCAGTGGGTGGAATACTTGAAAACTGATCTGCTAGTGGGCAGCGATGCCCCGTTATTTCCTAAAACAAAAATGGGCCAGGGTAGTGATAATAGGGTCTGGGCGGTGAGCATTGGAGCAGTGCCGCCGCAATACGAAAGCCGGGCGCCTGGACGCTGCTGAAGCGCATCTGGGCAAAGCACGGTTGGTGGCCCATCCCGTTGATCTGAGCCTCGATGTCCTGGGCTGGATAATTGACAACCAGCGCGGCAAAGTCCCGCGGCCCTGGGCAGAGATATGGGCCCGGGCGCAAACGGAGTTTCTGGACTACCTAATGCTCACCGGGCTTCTCGTCGAGTGGGAAGATGCAGACGCGATGGTGAAGGCTTTCGATCTTGCCATCGAACAACGACATCACGAAGTCCTTAGCGTTCTTTTCGGGCCCAAACCGCCACTACTGCCGGAAGCCGACTGGCGCCGGATGCAGGAATTCACCGGTGTGGCGAAGTTTCAGGCGGGCCGGTAGCCCCCTGCGTCAGGGTAGATACCGCCCCGTTTTTCAGTAAGTGAGATGATGCCAGTTTATTGATCCACAAGTCGCGCATCAATGGCAGAAATATCATTAGAGCGTTTTTGCCGGCCTTTTTCATCAGGCATGGGCTTGCGGCGGTTTGATCAGTGATTCAGCCGGAATCCCCAGGCCTTCATGGAGTTTCCAGATCATTTTCAAGGTCAACGAACGTTTATAATTCAGGATTTCATAGACACGATTACTTTTGCCGATCATTGGTTCCAAATCTTTAACCGTTAAGCCTTTGCGCTCCATTTCAAATTTGATGGCTTCCACTGGGTCTGGAAGCTCTATAGGAAAGTGTTTCGCCTCATAAGCCTCAATAAGCGTCACCATTACATCCAGTTTTTCACCTTCGGGTGAATCGGGTGCGGCCATCATCAGGCTTTCGACTTCTTGCAATGCCGCTCGGTAGTCGGCATCAGTTTTAATGGGTTTGATGTCCATGGTATTTCCTCCGGCGCATTCAAGTAACTAAACGATCTGTACATCGATCTTGTCGTACTGGGCATGGGTGCCGATAAAGCGGATATAAACGACTCGGTAGGCATAGTTAATCCAAACCACGAGTCGATACTTATTTCCCGCAATATTAAAAACAACCCGGCCATCCTTCAGGATGCTGGCATTGCGGAAATCCTGCTTAACATCTGCTGGTGCGCTCCACTCGGCGCGCAATGCATGGCGGTACCAGGCCAGTGTCGACTCCCTGGCATCCAGATATTCCGGGCTCTCTTCCCAGAATGCTTTCAGCGTCGATAAGGCGATGATTCTCACGCCCTGAATGATAGTCCCAAACTGGGACCTTATCGACTGAAATATATAATCTGCAGAACCAAAAAGAATGATTGTCAATCACTTGACGTAAAGAGTACTTTGCAAACGCTGGCAATTAAGTGAGCCGCCGCTTGGGCGTTGGCGCACTGAAGGGATTGGTCCGCAATTATTGGAAGTAAAGTTTCGGGCTTCTGAAAAGCCTTGATGACTAGTAAAGACTCATTGGGGCTGTATACGAGATGATGGAGGCGGCGTTGATCGGGGCGGCCCTCCGTCCGCGTCCAGGACGCGGGTGTGCTCACGACGGTTAACCCAACTGGATTAACCTAATAATTTGGTGGAGGCGGCGTCAACTGAAAACATACTATAACTAGTTGATATATAAATTCTTTATCTTATATAAAACAATATATACCCCTAAGTATACCCC
>JAUXDF010000286.1 GCA_030618505.1 Spongiibacteraceae bacterium
TCGCGATTAAAGGTACCAAACACCAGACCTTTATAATTTCCGACACGCGCCTGAATTAACCCCCAGTCGGTTCTATCAAAATCCTTATAATATTCCTTTCGCCCGGGCATTCCCTTGAGTTCACCATCAGGGCCATAAGTCCAACCATGATAGGGACAGGTGTGAGACTTGGCGTTACCGTGATCAGCCCTGCAGACGCGTAAGCCACGATGCCGACAGCTATTGATGGAGACATAAATTTCTCCATCGGTATGGCGCGAAACAATCACGGGCTCCTCACCCATATAGCTGGTAAAAAAATCACCCGGCTCTTTTATCTGCGAGTCATGGCATAAAAAAAGCCAGGACTTGTTAAAAATCTTTTTCTGCTCCTGACGATAAATATCTTCATCGGAAAAAACACGTCGATCAACCAGGGATCCATCCTCGCTAACCCACTGATTCTCTGGAATACCCATGTAAATACCTCTATAAAGACAGAAAAAAGCGATCCTAAAAACAATTCATTTAAGCGCCCAATCAAAAATAAAATCCTGCCGTAAGCTGGAATAATGCGGTGAACACCCAAACAAAAACTATCACCTTTTAACTTATTTCGCATCTATTTTTTACTTGGCAAGATTAATATTTCTTCATACGATGGATATTTACAACTATAAATATGGACAAACCTGTTATTAAACAATATGTTTTTCCTTTATTTTTGATATCTTAGGGCACTCCAACTCCAATCAAGGGACAAGCATAAAATGTTAGTGCTTGATAATATAATTGAATGAATAACACTACTCCTCTTACTAAAGGTGAGCGTACGGCTAATAGAGTCCTGGATGCCGCAGAAACCCTCTTCGCCCGTAAAGGCTATGAGGGCACCAGTTTGCGCGAAATCGCTAAAATTGTTGGCATTAAGGAGCCAGGGCTCTATCGCTATTTCACCAACAAGGAAGAGCTATACCGCAAAGTGCTTGAGCGTGGCTTGCGCCCTTTGGCAGACCGCCTGGATCAGTTAATTTCAGAACAGCCCTCCCCTCACCAAATGACTGAACTTCCGCTGGCAATGATCGACCTTCTGGCTGAGCATCCCGATGTCGCAATCTTGCTACAACAGGCGCTGGCAAGTGGTCGTAATCTTGGGCCAGGTGAAACCGATCTGGTAAGCGAGTGGCTGGAAGAGTTATTTGAACGGGGTAAGCGTTTAATGCGACTGTCGGGTTTTGACGAGCTCGACGATACCGAGCTAGTACTGCGTGTAGTTAACTTTTTTAATCTTTGTGCCGGTTTTTTCTCAGCACAGCATGTGATTGATAAACTGAGCAATAAAAGCAGCAGCCAGGAGATGGTCATTGAGCGTCAAAAGCAGCTTCTTACTCGCATCATTCAAATCTGGCTGATCGTATAGCGCCGCAACAAGCCACTCAGCACTGATAAATATCGGTGACACCTTCTTGCGAAGTCACAGACCTCCGACAAAAATGGAGGTCTGTGACTCTTTATGCTTTAAACTGCGACACCAAACCCTCAAGACCTACCGACAATTGCGCCAACTCTTCACTGGCATTTTGCGTTTGTGCAGCACTGGTAGCAGAAGCTTCTGAAATCTGGCTGATCTTTACGACGTTTTGATTGATCTCTTCAGACACCGCGCTTTGCTCTTCAGCGGCGCTGGCAATCTGTGTATTCATGTCGTTAATGAGAGAAATGCCATCAACGATCGTAACTAGTGCATCACCGGCAGCAGAGATTTTTTCAACACTCACTTGCGCTTGGTTACGACTGGAATCCATGGCAGTGACGGCAACCTCCGTGCCAGATTGAAGACTCTCAATCATTTGCTGGATTTCCTCTGTCGATTCTTGAGTACGAGAAGCAAGGGTACGGACCTCGTCAGCCACCACAGCAAAACCGCGACCTTGCTCTCCAGCGCGGGCGGCTTCAATGGCTGCATTTAAGGCGAGAAGGTTGGTCTGCTCAGCAATACCACGAATCACATCGACCACGGCACCAATTTTCACGCCGTCCTCTTCCAATTGATGGATCACACCGGCCGCCTGCTCGATCTCGCTGGCCAGCGCATTCATGGAGTCAATGGCAGTATTAACTACTTGCCGGCCAATGCCAGTCTGTTGCGTAGCTTCGTTGGCAGCCACCGCAGCATCACCGGCGTTGCGCGCCACCTCCTGCACAGTAGCGGACATTTCGTTGGTCGCCGTGGCAAGCTGATCAATTTGCGAATTCTGTTCGTGTATGCCGCTGGATGTTTCCTGAGTGACCAAGGAAAGCTCTTCGGCGGCGGCACTCATTTGTGTCGTCGAACCATTGACCTGCCCCACGATATTCTGAAATTTTTCCAACATGGAATTAAAGGCACTTGCAGTCTCGCCGATTTCATCTCGCGTGCTAACCTGCATACGCAGACTGAGATCGCTTTCGTTGGCGGCTCGAGTCATGGTAAGAGCAAGGCTCTGTATAGGGCGCAAGATGCCCAGTGCAATCCAGCCGATAAGGCCGGTGACCAGAATGGCCTGCGTCAGCGCAATCAAGGTGGTGATGGCCATCAGGCTATCGAGGCTACCCACTTCCGATTGTATAGCAGCATTTAATTCCAGACTAAGCCCGCTTAGCTCCCCCTCTGTTTTGTGCACAGTATCGCGCATTTGCCCCATCAGCCCTTCCTTGCTGGTGAGGCCTTTTTCCTGATTGATGTTCACCAGCTCGGTAAAACGGGTGCGGTATTGCTCTATCAGCCCTTTAATGTTGCCCTTAAGATTCGGGAGATGCTCACTAGCAGCCAGGTCTTCGAGAAAGATCGCGATATTTTTGTCAAACTTACCGAGGTATTTTATATCGCGACGCAGCATGAAATCTTTTTCGTTGCGGCGCAGTTGCAACATATCGGCACGCAAGCGCTGGTCATCCAACGCCGTGATCTCGGTTTCTGCGCCGTGTACGGCCTTACGCAGACTACCGTACAGGCCGTCTTTAGGATGCAGGCCAATCTTATTTTGCAGGTTAACTACTTTGTTGAAGTTGTTGGAGTATCCATTGAGTGTTATCGCTAGCGTGTCCGCCGCCGCAGTTTTCAGCCCGATTTCTTCCAGCGCACTTTTCAGCTCGAGAACCTGACCCTGCAAGACCTTATAGTTTTTCTGGAATTTCACATGGTACTTGAGGTTCTTACGGGCAAGAAAATCCTTTTCGTTGCGGCGCAGCATCAACATGCCCGCCTCAACTTCGCTGATAGCATGACTGACATCACCGAAATCCTTGAGTTTGATGGAAGTATATTGCCCCAGTCCTAGAATACCTAACATGGAAACAAGCGCCAGCGCCCCGACAAGGATGAATTTGTGTTTGAGTTTGAGTTTGAGTTTCTGCATTCTTCCATTCTTCCATTCATCGGTTATTATATTCGGAGCCAGAGTAACAACTATCTAACACAAACTCTTATTTTAGTCGCCGAGCCCTGCAATTCAAGCGGAAGAAGGAATTCAACCATGACCCAAGCAAACAACACCGCCAGCTACAACTATAAAGGCGCGACAATTTTAATTACCGGCGGCAGTAACGGTATCGGTTTTGCTACTGCATCTGCCTTTGCTGACAGTGGCGCGTCTGTCATAATCACTGGTACCAAAGACAATGCCAGCGATTATGAAAATGATCTTTCGCGTTTTCAATATCATCAACTGTTAGTACAGGATCGAGAGGCAATTTATCAACTGGCAGAAAAAATCCCACAACTGGATATACTAATGAATAACGCTGGCACCATCATGCCTGGTGGCAAAGATGAATATGACCCAATCGTCTTTGAAGAGGCCGTGCGAATCAATTTATTTTCCGCCTACCATTGCAGTAAGGCCTTTCAAGAACAGCTAGCCGCCAGTGAATTAAGCGGTGGCGCCAGTATTATGAGCACCGCCTCATTAACTTCCATTCTGGCAGTCCCCATGGTGCCCGGTTACAGTGCGGCCAAGGCGGCGCTAGTACAAATGAGCAAAACCCTGGCTACCGCTTGGGCAGATCAGGGTATCCGTGTTAACTCCATCATCGCCGGCATGATCGATACACGCATGACGGAATTTATGAAAGATATACCCGATATAAATGACCCGATTATGACTCGTACACCACTTAAACGCTGGGGAACGCCAGAAGATATTGCCAACGGCGCACTGTTTCTAGCAAGCCAGCAAGCAAGCTTTATCACCGGTCAAACCCTGGTGGTCGACGGAGGTTATTCCATCGTCGGTTAATTAACATTTAGGCAATCGACAAATATAAACAGAAAAAACATTAACCGAACAATATACCCTGGCCGATCGCGTCTGGTGATACTCCTGCAGTACTGCAATAAATGTCGGCTTTTATTATTATTTTAAAATTCAGATCGAATTTTCACTAACTAGTGCCCATCCAGAAATTAGACAAAGAGATCCTGGCCAACGCAAATCTTGCGACTTAAAGGCCTTGAAAAGGCCTAGAAGCTAGATTTGCGTTGGTCAGGAGCGGACTTAATTTTCGAAAACTTCCGGTTTCTGGTTAGGCACTAACTATATAACGGCTCTTCTACAAAGGGGTCATTCTTCGAATATGATGACGATACTCTTCACTAGATATCACAAAGCTTATAAAAGCAAAAAAAAGCCTTCAATACGAAGGCTTTT
>JAUXDF010000166.1 GCA_030618505.1 Spongiibacteraceae bacterium
CGCCTTGTCTGTCTGATCGGCTCCCAGATTGTAGCCTTGTTCAGGAGTACCCCAGGGCTGGACCGGATTCAGGTTCTCGTACAGCGTAGGAAACCATTGATCCGCCTCACCCCCATTGAACCCGTAGAAATAGTCAAATCCAAGATGATTCGGCCAACGATCAAACGGGCCTACATTGTTGAGCATATTACTCGGAATGTTGTGATTCTTGCCTATCCAGGCGGTGCTGTAGCCGTTGTTCTTGAGAATCTGAGCGATGGTGGCTGTACTGCGCGGCATGATGCCTGTGTAACCGGGGAAGCCAGTGCCCATTTCCATGATGACCCCTGTGGCTGCCGAATGATGGTTGTGACCGGTGAGCAGAGACGCTCGCGTCGGAGAACAGAGTGCCGTGGTGTGAAAGCGGTTGAAACGGAGTCCTTCAGCGGCTAGCTTGTCTAACGTGGGTGTATTGGCCGGGCCGCCGAAGGTGCTGGTCGCACCAAACCCGGCATCGTCGATCATGATCAGCACGATATTCGGTGCTCCCTTAGGCGCAACGGGGGATGCGAACATCCCTTTATCGGCCGTTGAGTCATGGTAGGTCTTACCAATCTGGCCATGAAATACCGGATCTGGTTGCGGTAGATTGTTAACTATTTGGGTAGGCCCGGATTGAGTACTAACTGTAGGGCCTGGTGTTGGTGACTTCGATGCAGTACAAGATGTTAAGGCTATACACATCAACGCACCGGCTGACAAACCGAGAGCATGGAATGGAAAGTTATTTTTCATTTTTCTTCCTTTCAGGAATTAGTGAGAAACAGAATACCTAGATGATATGTGTCATAATTTTAAACCAGAATTCATTTACATTTAGATTCTCAGAAAATTACAAGCAATATTGGGAAGCGGGATCTTTCATTTTTACCCAAAAATAGTTTACACTTTCCTGTATTTAAACAATATAGGAGTAAAAAAGCTTTAGCTTTTTATGAAGTCAGCAATAGCACTCACCTAAACTAAACCATACCATGCATATGAAATTCAATACCGGCCATTTTGCGCCAATTATTATTTGCTAATGATATAATGCAAATTATGGATCCGATTTTTAAACGTATCTTAGTGTTGTTTAAAGTGATTTAATACATTTCACCGTTTTCTTTCATGTAAGAGGGCAGATAATAATCATCAGCTGATTGATTAGCGATGATTAAATATTTCTACTTGATAATTGGAATATACCGCTAGTATATGTTCTGAATTCGTATAATAATTGCTGAATCACAGGAATTTCATTGGAACCAATAGCTTTACATCGGACGACTATCTTACGGCCCTTTACAGTGTTCCTTGCTGATATAGGCGCGCCAATAGATCGCACCCTTCAACAAGTTAAACTGCCTATCTTGGCTCTAGATGATCCTGATTATTACATCCCCAGCCTTGCTTTTTGGAAGTTCGTTGAAAAGATAGCTGCAAAAGAAAATATACAAGAGCTTGGATTTCTTGTTGGCAATCAATTTGGTGTGAATGCCATTGCCCCAGATTACAGCAAAACACTTTCGCATTCACCCTCACTTTATCATGCTTTGCTAAAAACCTGCCTGACAGTCAAATCGGGAATCTCACGTTCAGAGATGTTAGTTTACTGTACAGACCCTGGCAGTACTCGCTTTTGCCACCAAACCAGTTTTGGAATCAAACACCCGAATCAATTCCAGATGGAATGGTTCGCCCTTATGGCAATGATAGGCATTATTCAGGAATTCACCGGACCTTTATGGTGCCCTAAAGAAATTGGCTTAATGTCATATCGAAAACCCAGTCCCCTGATTAAAGAATACCCGAATTGCCGATTTCTAAATGGACAGGCTTATGGTTTTATTAGCATAGAAACACCACTGTTAAGTCTCCCTCCTTTAGCCAAAAGCCATCATAGGAATGTTAAGTCAAAAACGAAATTATTATCGAGTCCCTTTGGCGAACCTGCTGATGACCTTCTTAGTTCACTTAAGCAAGTACTACAGAGTTACTTGCAAGAAGGAGCGCCACCTATTGCATTAGCCGCTGAAATGGCAAACACCAGCGTACGTTCACTGCAAAGAGAATTATCAACAGCTAAGCTCAGCTATCGAGACTTATTAGCGCAAGTACGATTTACAACGGCAACAAGATTACTAAAAGACACAGATTCTCAGGTACAAGAGATAGCCTTTAAATTAGGCTACCAGGATGCTTCACATTTTACTCGCGCATTTAAACGCACCGCTGGTATGAGCCCTTCGGAATATCGAAAGTCAATAATGTAATTAGGGAGCCATTAACGATGCTTGTAGGGCGTGGCTTCAGCCCGCTTATACAGTCACTTTGGGATTAGCGGGTGAAGCCACGCCCTACTATTGTTTACGGTCAATACTGCCACCAAGTTCGGTAACCAGTTGTTGGTATTGCGCGTTGTTCTGCAAAAGTGTCCGGCCGGAATTGACCAGGAGATTTACCTGCTTCTGACTTAAGGAAAAATTGGTCGGGATTTTGTCAAATGATCGCCGGTCCTTCTCATTCTTAATCGCAGCAGCGTTAATGCGGATAAAGAGCGGCTTAACCTCACGTTCTGGCGTTGATGTAGTCTTAGCCCATTGCTGAAGTTTCTCTTCCAGTAGTTCTTCGGTGCTGGTGTTAGAACGGTACAACATATCATCGCTCATTGCATGAATGACCTCAGCAATCGATGGCTCCGCATTGCTCTTATCCATGCTTATATCATATTCGGTGCTGGCGTTGACGACGATCATCACCAGGTGTTTCGCAGGCTTATGATGCAGCCTTTGAATGGTTGTTTCTATACCGCCGCCTAACGTTATCAAGTCATACAGCGCAAGTAACCCGAGATTGTCAGTAATACCCCCATCCACCATATGAATATAACGGCGTTTATCTTTGTCTAGCAGGCTGTCGATACCAGCAACCATCTGATCCTGTTGTGGGTCAGAACCTGCGCGTTTTCTGGCGGTCGAAAGCCATTGCTGATCACTGGCACCACATTCCTTATAGTTCTCCAAAACCACAGGCAGGAACACCAGAGGCACAGCGGAAGAAGCTGTGACAGCCTTGGCCACAGGGAAGTTGCTCAGGTCAGAACAGAGCAGATTAAAATAGTCCTGAATAAATGAAAAACGTACCCCGTGAGCAAGATCAGAGGCATTAATCAGAATCAGGGGACCTTGCTTCGCCTTTATGTCGGCAAAAGTCGCATCGTGGAATATGTGCTTGTTGTAGTAACGGATCGCCATCTCGGTACGCCCCCCTTTACGAAACCATTCTATCGGGTTAAAAAATCCCCGGAGCAGATGTCCCTCAACATCGCGCAACAAAAAGTCCTGCTCAAAGTCCTCGAAGATCCGGTCGCGGTACAAGCCATAATAAGCCGAAGTAAAACTGCCACCGGATACCGAACTAATGTAATCAATTTCATCCAGCATACGTACCTGTTTGGCATCCACATCAACCATGGTATCGCGCAGACCCTGTAACACACCATAGGCAAATGCTGCTGCGCGGGTACCACCACCCGAGAAACTCAGTATCAGCTGTATGTCGTCGTTATTGTGCGTCTTTGCCCAGGCATCCCAGGAATACCCCCTCTGTTTATCAATCTTCGCTATAGGCGGGTTTTCAATAATGCCGTGACGGGTGCAAGCACCCTGCAACAACAATACAAGTACGATGATCACAAGCGAGAGGAGCCGATTCAATTTCATAGCTTATAATTCCTTAAAAGTTTTTAGATGCTCGTTGACTTTTATTATGCCTAGTCATGCGAATAGTCAAGGGATTCTTCCTGTTGTCGAGTTTACATTGCTTTGTCAATATCATCAACAACACGCTGTTCAACGTATGTAAAAAATGGGTTATGGCGCAGACGCATAAGCTGACCCAAAGACACGGTAAGAAGACGTGTTTCGCCGCGCGGATGCAACGCCCCCAGTGGCAGCCCATGGTAGCTGTTTTGCTCACTTTCACCTGTACCATACACTGGGTCATTTGGCGGGAACGGAATGGCTACATGCGCTAGTGAATAGACACTAGGTGGCCACGCCAGCGACAAGAGCCTTGACTCGGTTTCAGCTGAACGTGGTGCCCGACTCTTCTCCTCTATCTGTGTAGAAGCACTCGCGGCATTAGTCATCACCGTCAGCCGGTAAGGCAGTTCAGTACTGGCTTCCAGCTGTTCAAGCGGGGAATCGGTGGCAGCCGGAATAAACGAAATAAGCTGGTGCAACCGGTTCACGTCGAATATAACCAGTTCACTGCCCTTCTTCTCTAGCCGGTCATAGAGTCGATAGACAGTCGCCGATGTTTTGACTGTCGAGTCACTCCAGGACAAAAAAGTCAGCACATCAGGGAAATCCTGAAAGCGTCCGGCATCATGTGCCTCCTGAATCTGATGATGTACTTCTGCGGTGATTGCCCAGGCTTCCTGTGCTGCATTCTTGGGGAACGAATTGTATTTATAAGGGTCGTACTCAGGCTCAATTGATAGCCACTTAAACTTCTCAAAGTAGGGTAGAAAGCTAAATAACTTATGTGAGTTAGAGATACGTGCAATGGGTGCGATGCCAATCTCCGGAGAAAATAAAAGTAACCGATCGGGCACCGGCAAGTCAGTTTCGATCAAGGCATCAAGGGCATACTTTATCGATAATGCCCCGCCATTGGAATAACCCGCCATAATAAAGGGTAGTTCTGGGCCAATCCGATTTCGTACGTGTCGCGCACCAATACGACTGGCTGCTACCCAGTCCTGCCAGCGCACCTGTGTTAATGCGCCTGGTACAGTCCCATGCCCAGGCAAACGCAACCCGATAACGTAGAATCCTTTATTATAAAGCAGCTCACCGATACGGCGCAGACTGTACGGCGAATCGGTAAGGCCATGTAATAACAGTGCCCCGCCCTTGATATCTTCCGGAATCAGTTCGAAAGTTCGGTTCCAGTTCGGCTGCAGCCCATCAGGATCCTGCAATCCCCCCGTGTAGTAACGGTTATAGCTGTGACTATCGGTATTTGGCGTACGCAGGTAAACCTTATCTCGGAGTTCGTCAAACAAACGCGCTTCCTGAGCGAGATAATCTTTTAACGTGCTCTGGGGCGTGACATCACCCGCAGTGAATTCGTTATCCAGTGCCTCATGCCAGCTCTGTAAAGCTGGCATACTGCGCGATTCGAATGCCCAGGCAAGTAACACTACAAACACCAAAAGCACGAAGCCAGCGGTAGCTTTTACAATCCAGTTAATCATATTTTCGACCCTCTGCAGATAATAATTACACTCTTAGGAAGCAACCGTTTAGTTCCCCTCCTTAGCAAGGAGGGGTTAGGGGAGGTTTTATTAGACAAGCTCTTTTCAACCCCCATTGTCAACCACAGGCAGTTTTCCAGAACGCTTCAGCCTAGCAATCAACAATGCGATCGCCGGATTAGCACTGAGTCCGTGCGCAATGATGCTGAACAATATGGTGCAAACCACGGTGCTAGTGATGATATCACCGCCGGGCAGCTGTGCTTCGACTACCATCACACCAAATACAATGCTGGCCAGTCCACGCGGGCCAAACCAGCCTATAAATAGTTTTTCATCGCTGCGAATTCCGCAACCGGCGAGTACCAGAAAAACCGGTAGCATGCGCACGACAGTCAAGCTGAGTATTGAGTACAAGACCACCTGCCAGGTAAAACCAACAATCGCCTGACCCACCACCGCGCCTCCGAAAGCAACCCAGGTAATCAGTGCCAGGGTATCGCTGCTCCCTTCAGATGCCAGCAACAGCTTATGCTTTATATGCTTATGCTCTCGGGCAATCCAGCTAAATAACAAGCCTCCAGCAAAGCAGGCAATAAATCCGCTGCCACCGAGAATCTGCGCCAACGCGAAACAAGTCAGTGCCAATGCGATCACGGGTAGTTGTTGCCAGCTCTGGCTAATCCAGCCGTGTCCTGAACATTGCCTGATTAACAAGCTGCCGACAGCAGTCAGCACTATACCCACGCCGACACCGATACCAATCTGTTCGGCGAGCAGCTTCAGCACAAGATGCGAAGTAGCCTGCCCTTCTGTGCCGGCTCCAGAGTGTGTGACAAGAGCAAGAAACACAAGCAAGATCGGCACACAGATGCCATCATTCAGACCACTTTCCACATTCAGACTCTCGCGCACCCTGGACGGCACCGATTCATTGCTGACCACCGCCTTGCCCAGGGCGGCATCGGTCGGTGCCAGCATAGTTGCCAGGATGGCAATCTCCAGCAGGCTCAGCCCATCAAACACCAGCACTCCGGCACCGAAACCCAATAGAATGGTTAACGGTAGCCCGATCAACAATAGTCGCTTAGGAATGTGGATATTGTGCTTGAGCACAGCAAGATTCGCGTTAGATGCATCGGTAAATAACACTAAGCCCAGGGTTAATTCCGCCAGTGAGCGCAGCAATTCTCTGTCCACGACCATATCCATAAAACCAAGGCCAACAGGAAGACCAAAACCGAAAGGACCGAGGGCTAAACCGAAGCTCATGAAAACGATGGCCCCATTAATCGGCGTACGTTCAAGTCCACCAGCAACAATGCTATAGAGGAATACGAAAGCGGCGAGAGTCGCTAAAGGGACATACATAATTTAAAATTCCTTGATGTGATGGTACTGTTCTAGTACAGCACCCTGTTGAAAAGATTAATAGTTAAGCTCGATTATTGACAATTATTCCTTACTCTGTTCAGAACGCATTTTTTCAATTTCCGAATGGGCTATTTTTGTAATGATGAAAAGTATCAAAATTGCACCCAGTATTCCGCCGACCAGCATAATATTGTGAGGCCCAGTGTAATCAGCTCCCTGAGATAGTTTTTTAGACACATGCATCGCTATATAACCAAAATAGACAATTGCAGAATTGTAAATAAATATGCCAGTGGTGGCGATCCAATAGGGAATGAATTGCACTCTGGTGATTGAAAACAGATAACTCATCAAGGCAAATGGTAGAGGTAGTAAGCGCAATAAAAACATAACTTTAAAACCACTTTCTTCGATCAGTCGTTCATACATAGTTAATTTTGGATGTTTTTGCAACAATATTTGAACTTTATCTTTGAC
>JAUXDF010000070.1 GCA_030618505.1 Spongiibacteraceae bacterium
CTTGGCCTCCGACTTACGCTGGGAAGGTATAACACCGGTAGAGTACCGTAAAAAGAAACAAGCAAAGAAGGCCTGACTACTTGTCATTGCTACTTATCATAGAGATTAGTCATCGTAGCTGTAATCCATCCACTTATTCAGCACCACCAGATCCTCTACATTCAAAACACCAGCGGCCTGCTTTAACTTAAGCGTGTCCATAACATAGTCAAAACGCGTACGTACCAAATCACGCTGGGAGCTGTAGAGCAACTTTTGCGCATGCAGGATATCCGCAATAGTACGCGCACCATTGCGATAACTCTTCTTAGTAGAGCGAAGGGCATTTCGCGTTGAACTGATTGATTTTTTTTGTGCATTGTATCTCTGCACGTCCGCATTAACGGTCAGGTGCAAATTAAGTGTGCCCGACTCCACCTGCCAGCGCTGCTGAGTCAGGCGATCCTTGGCTTCCTGGTGAGTATAAAGCGCCCGTTTACGCGAAGCGCTGACCATTCCACCCTGATAAATAGGCATGGAAATGTCTATGCCTATAACAGAACCCCTGGATGCAGGAATAAAACCCTGACCACCATCATTTTTGGTTTCCCTATAAGAAGCAAACAAATTGATACTAGGCAGATGCCCCGAACGTTGTTTTTTATATTCACTTTCGGCAGCATCAACAGAATGACGCGCCGCATCGAGGCTGGCATTGTGCGCCAACGCCTGCTGCACCCACTCTTCACCGGTAGCAGGCAAAGGCACCTCTATTGGCATTTCCTCAGCCAACTTAATAATATCATTATCATACACTCCGGTCACCGCCGCCAGTTGCCTATACGCAATCTGCAACGCCCCCTGTGAATAGGATGACTTGGCACTTTGCAAATCATAGGCCGCCTGCGCTTCATAAAGGCCCGTCTCTCTCTCAAGCCCCTGCTCGTAACGTTTTTTAACTAATTTTAACTGCTTCAGAATCGCAGAGGATTCCTGCTCAACCGTATCCAGATCATCAGCGGCCCGTAAGACATCAAAATACGTTTTCGAGACACGAATAATCAAATCCTGCTCGGCAAGCACAAACTCGGAAGCACCTTTTATGGCCATCGCCTTGGCTCGCTGATAACCGTACCAGCGATCCAACTGGACTATCGGCTGCCTGAAATTAGCGGTATATTCTGTTGATTCAAAGTTCTGGTCGATATCATCGCTGACCCCCACACCAATCACCTTCTGAAACCAGCAATTAAAAAAATTGGTCGCGTTGCCACATTCGGTAACCGCCTGGCCAGGGTCAACAGCAAACTCCTCACTAAAAACCGTTTGCGCCTGATCCGATTGATAATTATTACGTGTCTTTCGTGCCCCAACATGTAGGCTGGGCAGCAGGCCTGCCCGCCCCTGCTTGGCGATCTGGCTATCGGCTAGAAATTTGGACTTGGCAGCAGCCCACTGCGGATCATTCTGCTGGCCGCGCTGATAGGACTGAAGCAAGTCAGCGGCCTCAAGACCACTCGCAAACAACAGCCACGGCAGCAACACAATAAAATATAACAGATTGTTATTGCTTGTTTTTTTCACCAAAACCCCATTTGACCGCCAATCATTTATTGCTCAAGTATTGCGCCAATAAACCACTGATTTGATTGTTCTCTTTAGCGCCTTGACTCTCAACAAATCTGGCACAAAAGTTATTAGACCTGCAACATTAATGCATTATTTTTATAAAGACAACGGTAATTGTGCGCGTTTTTTATACTTTTGAGTAATATAGGTCTACAGAGCTAACGAAACCAACTGATCACTGCTATATTTAGCCACTTACAGGCTCATACTCTCGAATCATCCACATAATATACTAGAATAAATCAGGCGGGCAACACCCTGAAAAACTGGGCTTTAATTGGATCAGTAGAGAAGCACAAACACCGCCCGCAACGCCGCCAGACTTGAACATAAGACAAGGGGAGTAATAATCAATTATTGAACTGCTGGCAAGATTAGCTCAATTCAAAAGGAGGCTTGAGTTAAGCGCTTTTAGCAGGCTGAAGCCGTGCATTAAACAGTACTTTGATGTCTAATACCTGCTTCGATAAACAATAATAATGCCCTGACACCCTATAATAGACCTTTAATCAAACTATCATTTATCAAAACCCATAAAAAAACAGAAAAGAGAGCAATGTTTAACCTTAAAAAATATCTTCGTTACCTCTGGCGCCAAGGGATCGACATCTGGTTAGAGGGCAACCAATTACGTTACAGCTCAAACAATGAGACCCAGGATCAGTCCCGTTTGAAAATACTGGAAGATCATCGCCAGGACATTATTGAGCTACTCAACAAAGAAGGCGACATCTATCGAGGCTTCCCGCTCAGCGAGGGTCAACGCTCCATCAAACTTATGCAGGATATGGTTCCCGGCAGTAACGCCTACCACCAGGTCGCTGCACTGGAGTTAAGCACCAGTACGGACATAAGCTGCCTTAAAGAAAGCATTACAAAACTGACCCAGCGGCATGAGTGCCTGCGCGTCAATATCGTTAACCTGGACGGTGAGCTGGCACAACAGGTAAACCGGAATCCGCGCCCCATGCTATCGCTTCATAGTGTCGATAATTATGATGACACCGCGATTGCAGAATGGATAGACCAACAATCGGACACGCCCTTTGACCTAGAGAAGGATCCGCTCTTTCGCTTCTCTTTATTAGATAATCGCTCTGCTGCAGAGGGAAGTCCACGCTGGGTTCTGGTCGCTGTCGCTCATCATCTGATCGCCGACTTCTGGACGCTAGAGATGGTGCTGAAAGAGCTGGTTGCCACCTACACCCTGGCACAGCTCAATCAAGAGCCGCCCTTACCGGAGCTCACCGCCAGCTACAAGGATTTCGTACTCGCAGAGGCCAACATGCTAGTTAGCGAAAGAGGAAAAGCCCACTGGGAGTATCTACAGCAAATTATCAGCGAGCCTCCGCCTCCACTGCAACTACCCACAGATTATCCCCGCCCCTCGCAACAACAGTTTCATGGTAAAGAGCTTTTCTTTGAACTCGATACCACCTTAAGCGCAGCGATCCGGGAATGCTCAAAACAGCTTGGCATCACACCCTACGTCTTTATGCTAAGCGCTTATCAAGTTTTGCTGCAGCGCAGCAGTGGCGAAGATACCATTGTGGTTGGCACGCCGATGGCCTGCCGCAGCCAACCTGGCGCCAAGCACGTTGCCGGGCTGTACACCAATCCAATCCCGATGGTGGCGCAGTTTGAAGATGACCCAAGCTTTGCCGAATTAACGGCTCAAACGCGCCAGCAGGTAAAGGGCGGCATGGCTCATCAGGAGTTCCCCTTCCAGCAAATTGTCGACCGTTTGCAGCCGGAACGCGACCTCAGTCGGCCGCCAATTTTTCAAACAGCAATGGTATGGAACCAGCTTAGCAACGCACTTCCAGAAGTAGGCGGAGACAATTGGGTACAATCAATTATTCGCATGGGCATGCGTGGTGCTATCTATGACCTGGTAATGACCTGCTTTGATACTGGCGCCGAGCTTCGCACCGGTATTCGCTACAATAGCGACCTGTTCAAAGCGGAGACTATCCAGCGCTTCAGCGACCACCTTCGCTGCCTCCTTGAAAGCATTGTATCCGACCCTGGGCAAACCGTCAGCGCGCTAACTTATCTGACCGAAGCTGAGCAACAACAACTGTTTGAATGGAATCAGACCAGCACTTCCTACCCCGACAACAACAATGTTGCCCAGCTTTTTGAACAGCAAGCAGCTCAACAGCCAGATGCCCCCGCTCTCAGTTTTGGCAACACTCTATTGAGCTACGATGAGCTCAATGCCAAGGCAAACCGTGTAGCGCACCGACTACAGCAAGCCGGAGTCAGACCCGGCGATTTTGTCGCTATCTGCCTCGATCGATCAACGGAGCTGATCATCACCATTCTTGCCATTGTAAAAACCGGCGCGGCTTACGTTCCCATCGACCCTGACTATCCCGACGAACGGGTAGGCTATATGCTGGAGGACACTGAAAGCCCGGTTATCGTTACACAGTCATGTCATCAAGCACGCCTTGCCAGCATTGATATCCCGACCGGCAATCCGCAACTGATCTGTCTCGACCAGGAAGATCTCGCCAGCCAATCCGATCAATGGAACACTGAAAACAGTGCTAAACAAGGCATCCAGACAGCTTGCGTGCTCTTTACTTCCGGCTCAACAGGTCGACCCAAAGGGGTGCTTATTCCTCACCGTGGTGTAGCACGCCTAGTGTTAAATACCAATTACATGCAGTTAAGCCCTGATGATGTGATGGCTCATATCTCCAACGTCTCTTTTGACGCCGCCACCTGGGAGGTTTGGGGAGCCCTGCTCAACGGAGCACAACTACAAGCTATCGACAAAGAAACATTATTGAACCCCGATATTTTTGAGAAAATTCTCAGCAGCGGTAAAATTACCGCCATGCTGTTAACCTCCGCATTGTTTAATCTCTATGTATCACGCAACCCCGCGCTATTCAAACGACTGAACTACTTGCTGGTCGGCGGGGAGGCTCTCGACCCCAGTAAAATCCGCGCGGTACTCAAGGCTGGCGGCCCAGCACATTTGATCAATGCTTACGGCCCCACAGAAAACTCCACTATTGTCACCTGCCAGGAAATTACCGACATTGCAGAAAATGCCAGCACCGTACCGATTGGCAAACCAATTGCCAATACCAGCGCCTACATTCTTGATAAACACGGCAAGCAGGTTGCCGTTGGTGTTGTTGGTGAAATATTTGCCGGTGGAGATGGGGTATCCCAGGGGTATCTAAAGCGCCCGCAACTCAGCACAGAGAAATTTACTGCCGACCCTTTCTCCAAACGAGCACAAGCCACCATGTATGGGACTGGCGACCTTGGGCGCTTTACACCCAATGGCAGCATAGAAATTATCGGCCGCATTGATGACCAGGTAAAAATACGCGGACATCGTATTGAGCTCAGCGAGATTGAAAATAAGATAAACAGCGATGCCAGCGTCGCCGCCTCAACCGTCATCGTCTGCAATGAGGGAGGACAGCGCTTTCTTTCCGCCTATGTGGTACCCAGACAAGATCAAAACAATGACCCCAAGGAATACAGCGCGCAACTAAAGGCCGCACTACGCCGGCAGCTTCCCGAATATATGCTGCCCTCAACAATTGTGCTGATGGCTGCCCTGCCACTCACAGCAAACGGCAAGCTCGACCGTCGTGCACTGCCTACACCCAAGTTCAGTAGCGATCAGGATTATGTCGCACCACGTACAGAACTGGAGCAACAGATTACCAATTTATGGCAGCAGAGTTTGCAGGTCGAAAAGATCGGTATCTATGACAATTTCTTTGATCTGGGTGGCCATTCACTATTGGCAACACAAACAGCTTCCAGACTGCAGGAACTGCTGCAACGCCCTGTCACCATGCGAAACTTGTTTGAAGCACCAACTGTTGCAGATCTTAGCGAGTTACTGGAGATGCACCAACGCTCCAGCACACTACCACCAATACTAAGCGGCGAACGACCCTCGCCGTTGCCCCTTGCTCTCTCCCAGCAGCGCCTGTGGATTGTCGATCGGCTCGACCCAGGCAATGTCGCATATAACATGCCCGCAGCACTACGCTTTCACGGCAAACTGGATGAACAGGCACTCAAGCGAGCCTTGCAAACTATCATTGAGCGTCACGAGTCACTACGCACCTGCTTCAAGGATATTCACGGCCAGGCAATACAGCAGATCGATGATGCTTGCCTCTGGGAAATGCCAATCACTGATCTGAGCGAAACCGATGCCCTAAAGCAGGAAGAACAAATCAAAACACGGGCGCGAGAGCAGGCCACCCACGCCTTTGACCTCTCCAACAGCCCACTCTTTCGTATTGAACTGTTACGACTAAGTACGGACGACCACGTCCTACTGTTCTGCATGCATCATATCATCTCCGACGGCTGGTCAGTGGAGGTCCTTTTATCTGAACTGGGACAACTGTGGCAAGCCTATGAACAGGGTGATGAAAACCCTCTGCCCGAGCTACCAGTTCAATATGGTGATTTTACAGTTTGGCAACGCGAGGCCTTACAAGGTGAATACCTTGAACAACAACTCGATTACTGGCGTAAACAGTTAGCCGGCGCTCCTTCGCTACTACAGCTACCCACTGATAAACCACGACCGCCACAACAAAGCCTTAACGGTGCAGTGCATCGTTTTGAAATTCCTAGACCCATCGTCGATAAACTCAAAAAACTGGCACAGCAACATAATGCCTCGCTGTTTATGGCGCTGCTGTCAGCCTACAGCGTTTTACTGAACCGCTACAGTCAGCAAGACGATATCTGTATCGGCTTTCCTATATCGGGGCGTAACCTTCCCGAGCTGGAGCCCTTAATCGGCCTATTCGTTAACAATCTGGTGATCCGTGCCGAATTCTCTGACAAGCCAAGCTTTTGCGAACTACTTGATGCCGTGCGCCAAACTACACTAGAGGCCTACGACCACCAGGATCTTCCCTTTGATCACATTATTGAAGGCCTGAACCTGGAAAGAAGTCTGAGTTACACGCCACTACTGCAGGTGTCGTTTTCGCTACAGAATCAAACCATGGAGCAACAGATTGCTCAGATGCTAGGCCGAAAGGCACAACTACTGGACATCAACTGGCTCAGCGCAAAATATGACTTACACATGATTTGTTTCGATAGTGAAGACAATATGAGCGTGGAGCTGGAATACTGTCAGGATCTATTTGAGCACAGTACAATCGAACGCATGGCTCAGCAGTTTAACGCTCTGCTCGAAGCCTTGCTGGAAGCCCCACAAAAAAATATTGGCAGCATCAATCTCACCCCGGCACATGAAAGCACAGCTCTGCTCTCCACCGAGGGGAATGCCTGGAATGCGACACAAATCGATTATGCAGCCCCGCCTGCACTGCAACTTCTATTTGAACAACAGGTCAAGCTAACACCCAATGCTCCAGCTATTGTTGATGAAAACAAAACCTGGACCTACCTCGAGCTCAATGAACGCGCTAACCAGCTGGCTTTTCACTTAACGGCAAAAGGGGTTGGCCCGGACAGCATCGTCGGGGTATGCATGGAGCGCTGCCTGGAAATGTCAGTTGCCCTGCTGGCGATACTCAAAGCCGGTGGCGCCTACGCCCCCTTTGACCCCAGCTTCCCACGGGATCGCCTGGCCTTTATGGCCGAAGATACCGCTATCAACATTTTGCTCAGCCAACGCCATCTGGACAATACCGTTCCCTGCAATGCCGAGGTACTGTTTATTGATGAAGCAGATGCCTGGCAAGATCAGCCAAGAAACAACCCGATTAACGGTGTCGAGGGAAAAAATCTCTTTAACGTCATTTACACCTCTGGCTCCACCGGTAAGCCCAAAGGGGTTATGGTGACCCATCAGGGTATTATTAACCGCCTGCTTTGGATGCAAGCAACCTATCCAATTGATGCACAAGATAACATCCTGCAAAAAACACCTTACAGCTTTGACGTCTCCGTCTGGGAACTGTTCTGGCCGCTGATCACGGGGGCCAAACTAGTCTATGCCAAACCTGATGGACATAAAGATGCAGATTACCTGAAAAAACTGATTCAGCAGGAAACCATCAGCACCCTACATTTTGTACCCTCAATGCTCGGTATTTTCCTACAGGCACAAAACGTGGCAGACTGCGATAGCATTAAACGCATATTCTGTTCCGGCGAAGCACTGCAACTTGAGCATGAGCGCCGCTTCTTTGAGCAACTTCCTCAAGCTGAATTGCACAATCTCTATGGCCCCACAGAAGCATCGGTGGATGTCTCCTACTTTGCATGCCAAAAAGACAGTCACTACCGCAGTGTTCCCATCGGTAAACCAGTAGCTAACACCCAGCTCCACATCCTTGATGAAAACTTGCAACCAGTGCCTATTGGCATGGTGGGTGAACTTTATATTGGCGGTACACAGTTGGCACGGGGTTATTTGAACAGGGAAGAGCTGACTAAAAATACCTTTATTGAAAACCCCTTCTACAAGGGTGGCGATGCACACCCTTCATCACGTCTCTATAAAACCGGCGATCTGGCTCGCTACCAGAATGATGGTAATATCGAATATATTGGCCGTGTCGACTTCCAGGTAAAAGTGCGCGGTCTGCGTATCGAACTGGGTGAGATTGAAAACGTACTGCATCAGCACGCTTCAGTAAAAGAAACAATTGTTATTACCAAAGAAATTTCAGCGGAAAATGTCGTCATCGTCGCTTATATCGTGGCTGAAATCGATTCCGCTGAAGTCGAGGACTTACGCCGACACCTCGCTCGCCAACTCCCTGAATATATGCTGCCCAATGCCTTTGTGTTTCTTGAGGCGATGCCACTCTCACCCAATGGCAAGGTAAACAGAAAACAGCTACCCGAACCCGAACTGAGCGCGAGCGCAAGAGCCCCCTACGAAGCCCCTCGCAATGAAACCGAGTGTGCGCTGGTGGATATATGGCAAGAGGTTCTTAACCAGGAACAGATCGGCATCAACGATAACTTTTTCGAGCTGGGGGGGCACTCGCTGCTGGCCACCCAGGTCAGCACCAGGATCAACGAACGTTTCAACACCGACCTGCCACTAAAGCTCATCTTTGAAACGCCAACCATTGCCGAGCTGGCACTAAACCTGCTAGAAAGTGAATTAGACGACATTGACGATGAGGATATGGAAGCTCTTTTAGCTGAGCTGCTGGATGAAGAGGATGGTGACGATATGGAGCGGGAATAAATCCAGAAATTATACAGCGTAGATTGGGGCGAGCCCAGTGCACCCCAACCTACGCAAACATGTACCCACCAATAAAATAGAAATGACTATTTCAATTCAGGCAGCGCATAAGCAATCAAATAGTCTCCGGCAGGAGATAAAAACCCCCAGTGCCCACCCGCGGCAATAACAATATACTGACGACTGTTTTTCTTCAGACGATAACTCATCGGCGTGGCATTAGCCGAGGTCGGTAGTCGTGTTTTCCAGACTTCCTCGCCAGTCTCGGTATTAAAGGCACGTAAATAATAGTCTGCCGTTGCACCAATAAAGGTCAGCCCCGACTGTGTTACCAAGGGGCCGCCGACGTTGGGCGAACCATCGATAAACCAGATCGGAAAGGGCGCGACATCTCTTGTGCTACCCAGCGGGACATCCCAGAGTTTCTCGCCGGTCTTTAAATCAACCGCCGCCAAACTTCCCCAGGGCGGCGCACTACAAGGGACACCTAAAGGCGACGCCACTAAGGAGACATCCACGCAGTAGGGGCTGCCCAGCAGCGGTGTTAAGGAGGACTGCTTACATTGCTCCCTTGGAATCAGCTGGACTTTCCAAGGCAGGTGATTGGCGTTAAGTATGGCAATCTTACGTACGGGATCAATAGCCGGTGCCCCCCAATTATTGGTACCGGAAGGGCCCGGAAAATTAAGCGTCCCCTCCAGCGAGGGCGGTGTAAATATCCCCTCATGACGTAGTGCTTTCATCTTCTCTTCACAAACACCTCGATCCCAAGGTGTAAACCCCCATGCCTTATCCGCACTCAAAGTCGTCTCATATAAAGGAGCGGGTTTGGTGGGAAAAGGTTGCGTTGGCGAAAGATAATCGCCAGCAACAGGATTCTGCGGCACTGGGCGCTCTTCAACGGGAAATAAAGGCTCGCCAGTTTCCCGGTTTAGTAAAAACAGATGCCCCATTTTTGTTGGTTGCGCCAAAGCGGGAACCGTTTTACCGTCTATAATAATGTCATAGAGTGTTGGCTGGGAGGGAGTATCATAGTCCCAGACATCGTGGTGAACCATTTGAAAATGCCAGACCACCTCACCGGTTTTTGCATTCAGGGCGACCACCGAACTTGCATAGTAGTCCAAACCATCAGAGCTCTGTCCATCGCGATCACCACCATAATAATCAAGTGAACTGTTGCCGGTAGGGACAAACACCAGACCACGTTCTTCATCGACCGAAGTGATAGACCAAACGTTGACGGTGCCATTGCGGTATTTCCGCTTGCCCTGTTTATCAGAGGAGAATTGTTTAGAAGGAGGAAGCGGATCCCAATCCCACACAAGCTCCCCTGTACGAATATCGTAAGCACGGACAACGCCACTGGGCACATCAATATTGTAGTTATCGATCACCGTTGCACCGGTCACAATCAAGTCGCCAATAATCGCAGGTGGCGAGTTAATGGAGTGCTCGGTTTCTGCATGGCTCTTTAAACCACTTTTCAGGCTTAACGCACCCTGCTCACCAAAGTCTTTACAAGGAAGCCCGGTTTTTCCATCCAGAACAATCAATCGCCCATCGATGGTGCCAGTAACAATACGATGGGCACAGGTTTTGGGTGCTCGCTTATCTATCCAGCTACTGACACCACGACAGGTGGTATGAGTTTCCTTATCGATATCTACTTTAGGATCATAAGTCCATTGCTCTTCACCAGTTTCCGGGTCAAGGGCGATAACTCGGTTAAAAGGAGTGCAGAAATAAAGTGTGTCATTTTCAACAATTGCTGTTACTTGCAGGCCGCTAGCGAGCAAAGGAAGTTCACCAATGCCTTCAGGATTATCGTTAATTTTTCCTTTACTGGCCTCGCGAAAATCACCGGATCGATACACCCACGCTTGCTCCAGCAAGTGAACATTTTCGGGAGTAATTTGATTAGCTGCGGTGTAATGTCCGCCACCCGGGCTACTGCCGTAGCTATTCCAACCGGCTGTTGGCCCATCATAATCCACAGTCACATCCTGCGAGCAGCCA